>JBBRGK010000281.1:0-5031 GCA_038240805.1 Dehalococcoidia bacterium
CGGCGACGATCGAGGCGAAGTGGTTGCCGGCGAGCTGTCCCTGGCGGCTGGCAAAAAGGCACGCCCCGTAGGGCAGCAGGATCTCGCATTCGCTCAGCGGCCCGGTATACAGCAGCAACTCGCCAGGCGCCGGATGGCTGGTGGCGTTCTCGTAGCCGGTGTCCAGCTGTCGCTCACCGAGCGGAATCCAGGCCGCCTCGCCGCTCCAGCGTGCCTGAAGTAGCTGCGCTTGCAACGGCAGCAGCGTTCGCACCGCCGCGATCGTGCGCGGGGCGCGAGGGTCCCACTGGGCCGTGAAGAGTAGATCGCCGACGCGAATGGATAACTCGCTCATGCCTGCGCTGCCACGTGCGTACGAGCCTCCGCGTCGTCGGAGCGGGCGAGCGGAGCGGTCTGCACCTGTACCACGCTACCGGCGCAGCAGAGCGTGACCACGGCGCCGGACGCAGCCAGCACGGTGCCGGGAGGCGCAGGCGCCGCAATGCCGGGCAGGGGGGTCACTCTCTGGACCCCGTACGCCGTGCCGTCGATCCGGGCCATGCACCCGGCAGCATCGCCCTCGAGCCCTTCGGTGTTAGACGCGAGCACGGTGGCACGCCCCTGCAACAACGCCGCCGGCAGGTTCCAGTCGAGCCAGCGCTCCTCCATCGTGAACGTGCCGCCGTAGCTCGCCTGGCTCTCGTCTTGCGGCGTGCCAGGGTCGCCTGCGAGGGCACGGGGAACACCCTGCTCCAGCACCGGCCCCATCGTCCCTGCCCAGGCGCCGAAAACACTCTCGAAGCTCCGGTCTTCGGGCAGCGGGCAGGTTGCGATAGCAAGGATGTTGCCGGTGTCGTACTCCGGCGCCGTCCAGTGCAAGGTCGAGCCGAGCGTGGGGTAACCGTCGTAGATGCCGCGCAGGGGATTCGGGCCGCGATAGGCCGGCAGTGGCGCGGGATGCAGGTTCACTGCGCCGTAGCGTGGAATGCTGATCGTTTCGGGCGGCAAGCGGTAGGGAAACGTGAAGGAGACGATCAGGTCGGGCGCAAGCTCTCGCAGCAGCGGCAAGGGCCGTTGCATACGCGTTGTCACCAGCACCTCCTGGGTGCGTGGCACGGCGTTCAGCACCTCATGGTAGGTGGGCGAGGGGCGGCTCCTTGGCCCGGGCGAGGTGACGACCAGCAGCAGCCTGTGGCCGTGGCGGGCGCACCAGTTGGCGATCACCTGGTAAGCCTGCGGGCGCACGCAGTAGGCGACGATGCGCAGGCCGTCGGGACTGGCTGGCATGGATGGCTCCTTAGCGGTTACGAGATCATCACGGCTCATGATGAGCGATCATGGCGGTACGCTACACCGGCGAGCGCCGACATACCACCGTGATCGGCCCCTTCGTTCTTAATGTAGCGATCGTATCGGAGGAGCTTTGATTGAGGGAACCGGCGGCTCCATCAGCACGATCGACTACCGGCGCCGCTCCGTGCTGGACCACGAGGAGCTGCAGCGGCTGTTCGAGGCAGCCTGGGGTACACGGAAGGCAGACTTCCGGCCCGTTCTGGTGCGTAGCTTCACCTGGGTCGCCGCCTACGCCGGCAACACGCTGGTTGGCTTCGTCAACGTGGCCTGGGACGGTGGTGTTCACTTTTTTCTGCTGGATACGACCGTGCATCCGAGCTGGCAGCGTCGCGGCATCGGCAGGGAGCTTGTGCGAGGCGCGGTTGCAGCCTGCGCGGGCACGGGTGAGTGGCTGCACGTCGATTCGAGCAGCGAGCTGATGGAGTTCTACCGGAGTTGCGGCTTCAGCGACGCGGCCGCCGGCATCGTCTCGGTGAGAGTACGGTGAGGCGGCATTGTGCAGCCCAGCGGCGGAGTTGGTCAGGGCAGGTGCGACACCTGATCGTGCTGTCCGCAGGGATTCAGTTCAGTACTCTGCCTAACAAGCGATTGCGGTATCCCGTGGTATAAACTACTAACCAGGGTTACTCGATGCTACGAGTGGGTCTGCGGGCTGGCCCAGTGATTCTTGAGGAAGTGAGCACACCTGATGACGGTCGCAGCCGAATCGGTGGCACCCCTGACAGAGCACGAGGAGCGAGAGCGCTTCGAGGCGTACTGTCAGCGCTACCTGCAGATGAGCGCGCAAGTGTTCCTCGCGAAGTGGCGCGCCGGTGAGTACCCGGATCCTGACAAGGTTCCCGGTCTTATGCGGGTGGTGATGCTCATGCCGGACGGCAGCCGCTAGCCGCCCCTATGGCGAACAGGCCAGCTGAGGCAGTGACCGAGTTCCTGAGCACCCTTCAGCGGATCACCTCGTGCATCAGCCCTGGTGTCCTTCGCCCCAGCCGTAACTACTACACTCCGGCTGCAACGGCTCACGAAATTGCCTTTCAGGTTTTGCCGCCTCCGCTTCAAATGTCGGTCCCAAGCGTACAAACACTTGCGCTGAACATCGCCCACGCGTACCGCATCATCGAGTCCGATGCGCCTGGTGCGCCATGGCAGGTCACTACTGCCGGCTATGCATACGGTCTCGAACTTGCAGACGACCAGACCGGCCGCGAAATCATCGTGTTTCACTGGCATCCCCACGAACAGACCGTCACGATACCCCATATACACCTGGAGGCCGGTGCGCAGTTAGGATTCGCTCCGCTGGCCAACGCTCACGTCCCGAGTGGCCGCGTCACGCTTGAGTCGGTGGTGCGACTGGCGATCGATCTGGGCGCTCGGCCACGGCGCCGGAACTGGGAAGACATTCTTACTGCCACCGAGAAGGCGTTCGAGGCGCGAAGGCGCGCGTAGGGCTGTCTGGCGAGTGACCAGCTCCACTCGCTGCGGCCCACCTTCAGCGTGCGCGGTGTATCCACCAGGTCGGCGCCGGATTCTGCTCCTCAGACCCGTAGGCCTCGACAATGGTCTTCATCGCGATGTCCCGCCGCCGCCCGGCTTGCGTCCCAGCACGGTGAACGAGGTGTGCGACGAGAACCACGAGCCGGCGGCGGCGCGGTCGTGCAACTGGTCGAGCCATGCGCCGGCCGCTTCGGCGGTGATGGCGCCTGCGGCCCCGGCACTGCGGGCGACATTCTCCAGCTCAGCAATCAGCTGTGCCGGAGCCGGACCCCAGACGGCGACCGTGGTGGGGTGAATCGTGATACCGATCAGGCCGGCTGCCTCGAAGAAACGGGGCAGCTGCCTGCCTGCCCAGCCCTGGCGGCGAAGCTGATCACAGCGAAAGTCGAGCACGGCCCGCGTCGTGGCACGGTCCGGCAGGTCGAGCACCTGGGTGCCGAAGTCCGGCCCGCCGATTGCGATGCGCCCGCCGGGGCGAGTCACGCGCGCCAGCTCCGCCACGGCGCGCTCCGGATCCGAGAGGTGCTGGACGACGCGGTCCGACCAGCAGGCGTCAAACATGCCATCGCCCAGTGGCAGGGCAATGGCGCTGCCGGCGACAAACCGCAGCGAGACCGTCGCACCCGCTGCCCGTTCGCGGGCGGCATCCAGCATCGTCAGACTTGCATCGAGGCCTACGACGCAGCCATCGGGAGCGGCCCGTGCGGCGAGCACCTGCGTATCTGCGCCCGTGCCGCAGCCCAGATCGAGCACCATCTCGCCCGGCTTTACGGCCAGCAGGTCCATCCAGCCGCGTTTCTGCGCCACGATCTGCGCATCGGCGTGGGCCGCGTCCATCGTCGCCACGAACTGACGCGGGTCAGATGCCCGGTCCACATTCTCAAAATCGATGTGTAGGATGCCCGGCATCTGGCGCCTCCGTCGATGGCCTGCTCAGGCCATGCTCTCACATCGGCGACGGTCTCAGCGGACGCGGTTAGTGTGTGACGGTCTCCCCGATGCGCGGGTCGAGCGTGGTGAGGCCGGGGATATCCCGGAAGTGCCGGGTGTTACTCGTGATGAGCGTCAGTTTATATGCACGGGCGGTCGCTGCCGCGACCAGATCAAAGGCGCGGTGTGCAATAGCGAGATTGCGCCCCCTGAGTTCAGCTCTCAGTGCAGCAGTAGCATGGATCACCCGCTGATTGACAGGAATCTGGGTCACGTTGCGCAGAAAGTGCTTGAGCTGGCGTTCAGCGAGCCCTGGATTGGGGCTGCCATAGACACCGGTATAGAGCTCGATAAGCGTTGTCGCGAGCAGCGCAAGGTCACGTGGCGCCAGGTCAGGGATGTCAAGCGGAAGGTCTATGCGTTGCGAAAGGTGGTCGATGCTTGAGTCCGCGTCAAGCAGGTACTTCATTCAATAAGTTCCAGTGTCCGAGGTTCACGGTCGTCCACCTGGAGCGCCTCACGATCACGCTTGAACTGGTCGGGATCAACGAGTCCCTTCCATGCGCCATGAGTCTCGGCAAAGACCTGCAGCATTTCCTCGCGGTTCGTCACCTTTCCCGTTCGGCGACTTCGCGCTGGAGCGAGGCGAGCAAGAATTCTACCATTCTCAAAAAGAACGCGGGTCGCTCCCGTGTCCGCTACTTCCCGCGCGAGACGAGAAACCTCGGGCATAGCGCTAATGTCAGTAAGAATTGCTTCACGCGTCATGAGTGTTCACCTGTATTTCCGATCGTATCACAGCGCCGAGCGCTTAGAGAGTTGGGCAAATAGTCCGCACGCACATAGCCGTTGCGGAGACCACCGGCCACCGTAAGATTCCCCCGGTCTTCGGACACGCTTGAGTCATTCTCGGGTACGGAGCCACCGTCAGGCATCGCTGGCCGCACGTTCCCGCGGCATGAGCAGCAGCAGCGCCACGGGCGCAGTCAGCAGAACCCACATCGCAGCGCCGAGTCCGAACCGTTGCGCGAGCAGACCGATCAGCAGCGGTGAGAGCTGCCCGGCCAGGCTGGAGATGTCGGACAGGGCGACTGTGGTGCCGCTCGCGCCCGCAAGCTCGGTGTAGAAGCGTCCCATCGGAATCGCGTGCCAGCCAGCATGCAGCAGACCGAGCAGCACGGTGGCGGCAAGCTTCGTACGCAGATCGGGTGCCAGCAGAAACGCCGGAAAAGCGATCAGCGCCAGCATGGCGGTCGCCCGCAGGTAGAGCGTGCT
>JBBRGK010000282.1:0-5001 GCA_038240805.1 Dehalococcoidia bacterium
GACACTGCCCTACAGCGGCTGATCGACATGCTGACGGCCTTCCCTACGCTCGTGCTGGCGATGGGGATCGTGGCGGCGGCCGGACTTTCGCACAGTACCGGCGCCTCCAGTCACGGCGGCATCGCGGGCTCGTTCGCCGGCACATGGAGCACGATCCGTAACAACGTCAACATCATCATCGCGATCGGGATCACGCTGATTCCGGGCTCGACCCGGCTGGTGCGCAGCGCCGTGCTGACCGTCAAGGAGAACCAGTACATCGAGTCGGCGCGAGCGCTTGGCGCAACGGATGCACGGTTGATGCGACGCTACATTCTGCCGAATGTGCTGGCGCCGATCATGGTGCTGGCGAGCGTGGTGATCGGACAGGCTATCATCGCTGAGGCTTCGTTGAGCTTTCTTGGACTGGGGGCGCAACCGCCATCGCCGTCATGGGGCGAAATGCTTTCAGGATCAGCGCAGCGCTACATCGAAAAAGCGCCCTGGCTGGTGATCTTCCCCGGTGTGGCGATCGCGATGGTAGTCTACGCGTTCAACATGCTTGGCGACGCGCTGCGGGATGTGCTCGACCCACGGCTGCGCGGTCAGCGGTAACGGCGGAGAACAATCCGGAATCCGGCGATCGAGTGAGTCGCCTGTCCGGTTCAAGAAGAGCCAGCGGTGGCGCACAGAGCGTTGCTGCGGGGGAAAGAAGGGGATATGGAACAGGAACGAAGTTACTGGAAACGCCGGTTCGGCCGGCGCAGTGTGCTGATCGCCGGCGGAAGCACAGCGTTCCTCGCTGCATGCGGGGGCAGCACGAGCAACAACAGCGCCAACAAGAACAGCAGCACCGCGAGCCCCACGGCCCCGGCGTCTGTAACAGTAGCGGGTACTGCCGGGGCCGCCGGATCACCCAGGCCAGCGGGTTCTCCGCAGGCAGCTGCGCCGGCCCAGGGCCAGCCGAAAGCTGGCGGCGTGCTCCGCTATCACCTGCCGAAGGAGCCGGGCAATCTGGACCCACTTCTTGCCACAGACTCCTCCACCACCGCCTTTTCAGACCTTGTCTACAACTCGCTGCTTCGCTTCAAAACGGGGACAGCGGTCGATGTGCAGTCGCTTGAGATCGAGGGCGAGCTGGCGACTTCGTGGGAGACACCCGACACGCAGACCGTAATCCTCAAGCTGCGGCAGGACGTGAAGTGGCAGAACAAGGCGCCGCTCAACGGCCGAGCATTCACGGCCGAAGACGCCAAAGCGGGTATCCTGCGCATCGGCACTGACAAACCCGAATTTCAGCGGGCGACTTTTTTCAAAGGGATCGCCTCGATCGACATCCCCGATCCCACCACGCTGGTGATAAAGCAAAAGGAACCCAACGTCCCGTTTCTCACCTATCTGGCGGTGCCGTATCACAAGATGCTGCCGCGGGATGTCACCGACAAAGAAGGCGACTCGAAGAACATCGCGATCGGCACAGGGCCTTTCACACTGGAGAGCTTCACCCGCGGCGGCAAAGCGATCTTCAAGAAGAATCCCGACTATTTCAAGAAGGGGCTGCCCTATCTCGACGGCGTTGAGCTTGCCGGGGTGCTGGAACCGGCAGCGCGGCTGGCTGCGTTCCGCGCCAACGAAACCGACATCATGGTTTTCAGCAAGGGCGATGACGCCGATGCCGCTAAGAAGACCATCGCCGGCCTGCAGATGGAGAAGTTCACCCCGTTCTTCTACTACATGCCGTTTGGCTTCGACGTTACGCGCGGTCCCCTGCAGGATGAGCGCGTGCGCCAGGCGATCGCGCTTGTGATCGATCATCCCGGTATTCGCCACGCGATCTATCAGGACCAGGCAGTGCGCTCGACGCCGATCCCGGTCGGCTTCAAGGACTGGACAGCGGACCCGAAAGACCTCGAGTTCTACACCGAGAAGGTGGACATCGCCCGAGCAAAGCAGTTGATGGAAGCGGCCGGACAGTCGGCGGGCTTCAAAACGACGATGGACACCAACGTCGGCTACTCCGACGAGGCGGAGACGATGCCGCTGCTGCAGCAGATGTTGAAGCAGATCAATATCGATGTGACCGACCTGAAGAAGATCGAGCCGGCCGCTTTCCTCGGGCCCACCAACATGCCGGGCGGCTTTGAGACGCGGCTCTGGCATCACTCGGCATTCTCGGAGCCGGACGAGTTCGTGACCAATTTCTACCAGCGCGGCGCCTCCCGCAATTACGGCGGTTGGGGCAGCGATTCGATGGATGCGCTGATCAAGCAGCAGCGCAACCTGGCCGACCGGACCGAGCGTAAGAAAGTACTGATCGAGATCCAGAAGCAACTGGCGAAAACCAACTGGCGCATCGGGCTCGAACAGGCCTACGAATATGTCAGCTGGTACAGCAAGGTCAAAGGCTTCCGGCCACTGGCGGCTGATCCAGGCTATTACTGCCTGCCGTTTGAAGGGACGTGGCTGGGATAGCAGACCGCGCGGCGGACCGAGTGTTCGAGTGACGAGCGCGGCAGTGAAGAATTGCCGCGCTCGTCGCGGGCTGCGGGATGCGGCGCGAGTTAGAGGTCTTTTCGGGAAGCTCTGGCCTCTCCATCTTCGTTAGTCGTCAATACCCACCCATGCGAGACGGTCGAACAGGGCGGGATCAGTGCCGTACGGCTTGCCCGGGCCGTAAAGTTCGCTGAGCATCTGCAGAGTCCGCTGCGCTGCCGATACCCTTCTGATGGGAGCTAACCCTGCTCCGGGTACGCGGCTAAGTCTTTGTGCCTGTCGACTCAACGTCACGGCGGCGCGCTCGCGGCTCCGCTCGTCAAGTACGGCGGTGAGGTACAGGTCGTCGGTCGTAAACATAGTTCCTCCAATAGATCGCGTTGTGCTGATAAGATTGTTACATGTTTCACAAGCCAATTGGCCGACCATTTGGAGTAGATACGTGCCCTGTCCATATATGTGATCAAAACACCTAGAGAGAACCTGCATAACTTTGAAAGCATCGAAGGCGCGGTCGCCCGTATCCCATTAGTAGATGGGCGTTCGCCGATACCCCGGTGGAGGAAGGCAAGCGAGTACAATATGCCTGGCAGGGGAGGGCAGCAGGCATGAAAAGCTATGGACAGGATTGTCCCGTCGCCCAGACGCTGGACATTCTGGGCGATCGCTGGACGCTGCTGATCGTGCGGGATCT
Source organism: Dehalococcoidia bacterium (assembly GCA_038240805.1). Lineage (GTDB taxonomy): Bacteria > Chloroflexota > Dehalococcoidia > CAUJGQ01 > CAUJGQ01 > JBBRGK01. The sequence continues at coordinate 3,167 of JBBRGK010000282.1, forward strand.
GTTTCTCGGCCGCACCCGGTTCGCCGAGTTCCAGGCCTCGCTTCGCGGTATTCCGACGAACCTGCTGGGCGACCGGCTGAAGCAGCTCGAAGAACATGGAGTCGTCACGCGGCGGTTCTACTCCGAACATCCGCCGCGGGCCGAGTATGTGTTGACCGACAAAGGCCGATCACTCGATACAATCCTCGGCGCAATCACCGAGTGGGGCTCTCGCTTTCTGCCCGGCGAGGCGTCCGTGCGCCGGATCCACACAAGCTGCGGCGAGCCGCTGCGGCTGCGCTGGTACTGCTCTCACTGCAACGAGCCGGCAGGCCGCAACGTGGTGGTGCAGGGACAGAAAGTTTTGGCGGCTATGCCTCAGGGCTCAGCATCTCTTCGGGCCTGACCCACTGGTCATACTGCTCGCCGGTGAGCAGACCCAGCTCCAGTGCGGCTTCGCGCAGCGTCTTGTGTTCGTGGTGCGCTTTCTTGGCGATCTTTGCCGCACTGTCGTAGCCGATGTGCTGGTTCAGCGCCGTGACCAGCATCAGCGAGTTGTTCAGGTGCCGCTGGATTTCTTTGTGGTTCGGCTCGATCCCCACAACGCAGAAGTCGGTGAACGAGCGGCAGGTGCCCGCCAGGATCCGGATCGAGTGCAGCAGGTTGTGGATAATCACCGGCTTAAAGACGTTCAATTCAAAGTTGCCCATCGAGCCGGCAATGCCGATCGCGGTGTCGGTGCCCATCACCTGCACGCAGACCATCGTCATCGCCTCCGACTGGGTCGGGTTCACCTTGCCGGGCATGATCGAAGAGCCGGGTTCGTTCTCAGGCAGCATCAGCTCACCCAGATCAGCACGCGGTCCCGAGCCCATCCAGCGGATGTCGTTGGCGATTTTCATCAGCGAGGCTGCCAGCGTCCGCAGAGTGCCGCTCATCTGCACGAGCGCGTCGTGCCCCGCCAGGTAGGCAAACTTGTTCGGCGCGGAGATGAACGGCAGGCTGGTGTATTCGGCGATCTTCGCCGCCGTGCGCTCGGCGAACTCAGGGTGGGTGTTCAAACCGGTGCCGACGGCTGTGCCGCCGATCGCCAGTTTGTACACGTCCGGCAGCGCCCGGTCGAGGCGCTCGATGTCCTCATCGATCTGCGTTACATAGCCGGAGAACTCCTGCCCCAGCGTCAGCGGCACGGCGTCCATCAGGTGCGTGCGGCCGATCTTGATGATGTCGGCGAACGCTTCCGCCTTCTTCGCCAGCGCATCGCGCAGATGCTTCACCGCCGGCAGCAGTTCGTAGCGGACCTGCTCGGCGGTGGCGATATGCATGGCGGTGGGAAAGGTGTCGTTGGAGGACTGCGACATGTTGACGTCGTCGTTGGGGTGAACCGGCTTCTTGCTGCCCATGACGCCGCCGGCAAGCTCGATCGCCCGGTTCGAGATCACCTCGTTGGCGTTCATGTTGCTCTGCGTGCCGCTGCCCGTCTGCCAGATTCGCAGCGGGAAGTGCGCGTCGAGCTTCTCGGCGATTACCTCGTCGGCCGCCTGCATAATCAGCCGTGCCTTCTCGTCTGTGAGCTTGCCGAGATCGCGGTTTACCTCGGCTGCGGCCTTCTTCAGCAGTCCGACGGCGCGGATCATCTCACGCGGCAAACGGTCGCCGCCGATGGCGAAGAAGTGCAGCGAACGCTGCGTCTGAGCTCCCCAGTACGCATCTGCACGCACTTCGATCGTGCCCATGCTGTCGCTCTCCTGGCGCATGCCTGCTGGCGACGCCCCGGCGCCCAAACTCGCCTGGCCCGACATTAGCTCGTCCGTCACGGCAATGATTCCTCTCTGGCAGCTACTCTCAGTTTATCA
>JBBRGK010000283.1:0-4993 GCA_038240805.1 Dehalococcoidia bacterium
TCACCGGGCTCCAGAATGTCGGGGTTCATCCCGAGGCACATCGAGCAGCCCGCTTCGCGCCACTCGAAGCCGGCCTCAACGAACACCTGATCCAGCCCTTCCTGCTCGGCCTGCAGCTTGATCAGGGTCGAGCCCGGCACCACCATGGCTTTGACAGTCGGGCTCACTTTCTTGCCGCGCACCACGTCGGCGGCGGCGCGGAGGTCTTCGATGCGGGAGTTGGTGCCGGAGCCGATGAACACGCGGTCGATCGAGATCTGCTGAATGGGGGTCAGCGGCTGCAGGCCCATGTACTCCAGCGCACGCGAGATCGCGGCCCGGTCAGCAGGGTCGGCGTACGAGGCAGGGTCAGGCACCATGTCGGTGACAGAGACCACCATCTCAGGGTTGGTGCCCCAGGTTACGAACGGCTTCAGCTCCGCCGCGTCGATAACGACCGTCTTGTCAAAGACGGCGCCCTCGTCGCTCGGCAGCTGGCGCCACTCCGCGACGGCCCGCTCCCATTCTTCGCCTTTCGGCGCAAAACGGCGGCCGTGCAGGTAGTTGAATGTTTTCTCGTCGGGAGCGATCATTCCGGCCCGTGCGCCCGCCTCGATCGACATGTTGCAGACCGTCATCCGGCCCTCCATCGAGAGGGCGCGGATCGCCTCGCCCGTGTACTCAATCGCGTAGCCGGTGGCGCCGCCGATGCCGATCTTGCCAATGATGCCGAGAATGATGTCCTTGGCGGTCACGCCGCGTGGCAGCTCGCCATTCACACGGATTTCCATCGTTTTCGGCTTCGACTGCACGATCGTCTGCGTGGCGAGCACATGCTCGACCTCCGATGTGCCGATGCCAAAAGCAAACGCGCCATAGGCGCCGTGAGTTGAGGTGTGGCTGTCGCCGCAGACGATGACCTTGCCGGGCTGGGTGTAGCCAAGCTCGGGACCGATCACATGCACGATCCCTTGGCCCTGGCTGTGAATGTCGTAAAGGACGATGCCGAACTCTTTAGCGTTGTCGTTCATCGTCTGGATCTGCTTGCGCGAGATCTCGTCCTTAATCTCCTCGACAGACAGGGCGCGGTCGGTGGTCGGTACGTTGTGATCGACGGTGGCGATCGTCAGGTCGGGCCGTCGCACAGGGCGCTCGGCCAGCCGTAAGCCCTCGAACGCCTGCGGCGAAGTGACTTCGTGGACAAGATGGAGATCAACGTAGATGATCGCCGGCTCTCCGGGCGGCTGATCAACGACGTGGCTCTCCCAGATCTTCTCGAACATCGTTTGTGCTGTGCGTGCTGCACGTGGCGCCATGCTATGTAGCCTCCAGGACCCGCGCGGGGCAGAATTACGCTGACTCGCCGAATGCTTATGTATGGAATGAACTCATAGTACGGCAGTTTGCAATAAAAGCGTAGCCCGACAGGGACCGTGGTGTATCCCATCGCGGCTGCTCGCAGAGGCGGCGTGTACACTGAAGCCGCCGATAGTCCGTGGAAGTCTGGTGCTATTCACACGTGTGGGCGTGTGCAAAAGTGCAGTCGATCGCGGGCAACGCGGAAAGGCAAAAACACCGGTGACAGGTCGGGCACACGCAGTCAGCGGCGCGGCGGTCGTGGTGGTGATCCTGACTGTGAAGCAGGATGGTCTGTGCGTGCTGCTGATCAACCGCGCCGCCGAGCCCTACGCTGGCAGCTGGGCCTTGCCCGGCGGCTTCCTGCTGCCCGGCGAGACGCTGGATGAGGCGGCGGCGCGCAAGCTGGTCGGCGAAACGGGCGTCGGCGACGTCTTTCTCGAACAGCTCTATACATTCGACGCAGATGACGCACGGGCAGAAATCTCCGGTCCCCGCGCCGTCGTCGCATACTTTGCCCTTGTGGACGAAAGTCGGGTCAGCCTCTCGACGCGCCTGAACTGGCAGCCGGCCTGGTATGCGGTCAACGAGCTGCCGGAGCTTGCCTTTGCCAATAACGCGATCGTGGATTACGCCCTGCGCCGTTTGCAGGCGAAGCTCAGCTACAGCAACGTGGTCTACTCGCTGCTGCCTGAGCGTTTCACCCTGACCCAGCTGCAGCGTGCGTACGAGGCGATCCTCCGCCGCCCGCTCGACAAGCGCAACTTCCGCAAACGCATGCTTTCGCTGGAGTTCGTTGAGCCGACCGAAGACGTTGCCCGAGCAGGCGCCCATCGCCCCGCCCGCCTCTACCGCTTCGCCCGCCGCGAACCGCTGACGTTTTAGGGCAAGGTCCGGCACACCCACAGACGACTCTGTGTCCTGTAGAATAGGCTTTGCAGCCCCCGTTCGAGTGTTTCCCGACCGGGAAGGTGAGTGATGGTCATAAAGTCGAGTCCGTGGGATGCACCGGAGTTGCTGGAGTTGAATCGCCAGCGAGTACTGGCTGATGCTCGTGAGCAGATGCGTTGCTATGAGGCTCAGTACGGGCTGCCTTCGGACCGCCTGGAGGAAGCGCTCACCGCCGGCAAGATGACGGAAACACCTGAGGTCGGACGCTGGCTCTTTGCCCTTTACACGTTCCACTCTCTGTCGAATGCGTGACCGTGCAGCCGGACCGCCACGGCTGGAATAGCTGGGAACAGTACCAGCACATCCACGACTCACATATGCGCGGGTTCAATGGCTTCGTCATCGAAAACGATCTGGTGCCGGTGCTTATGGCGGCTGCGGTTCTCTGGGACGGTCGCATTCATTGTGCGGATGGGTTTACGCTGGCTGTCACAAAGAACCAGGAAGTTGAGGTGCGCCACGGACGGCCCTGGGTCCGCACCGTCCGGTACTCCTATCAGGCCTTGCACCACTCTGGCGGCATCGGCAAGAGCCTGTTTCGTTACGACAACTACCATGCCCACGCGGGGCACCCGGACCGCCATCACAAGCACCGCTGCGATGCAGACGGGAACGAGATCGACCCCCCCGACTTTGTCGGCGCAAGCCATTGGCCAACGCTCAGCGATGCGCTTGAGGAACTCAGGCAGATGTGGGTGGAGTGGCAGAGGGATCGACTCTGACGCGTTGCCCTCAGCAGCAGGCTCTCCCACACATCCGCGTCGGCGCACGCCGGAACCGCTGACGTTTTAGGGCAGCGCTTTACCCCATAATGAGTAACTCACAGAGCCGGGGAAACATTGCGGGTCGGCTGCGTGCGCATGTGGGGATTTTGAGCGCCAGCCTGGCCGGCAGGGGCCGCCGACCCCGAGAGCCTGAGCCCCCAGGATGCGTTTTCAGTGAGCAGGTCGCGATCGTAGGCCTGGAGCGCCAGACGAATGAATCGCTTCGGGAATCGCACGGTGTCTGATGGCAGCGCCGCGATATTTGGCGGCTTGCTGGCGGCGCTTGTGCTTGCCGCGACATCCAGTTGAATGTGGTCATTTCGCTCACGCAGCGTCATCGACCGCCTGCCAGGCTCGTCTGGCCTGATGAACTCACCGTCACTACTGGTCATTGGACATACTCTGACATTGCGCTTCTGGTGTGGTTACGATCAGTCTACTGCGCGAATATTGTTTTCGGAGATGACTGGCGGCCTATAGGTGCTGGAGAAATTCATCTCCGTGAGCCACTTCTGGAAGGAATCGTTGTCGATGAACTGCCGGTACAGCTCGGTGTGGTCGGCGAGCAGGGCTATCAGTACCCGCTGCAGGGCCAGGTCGTGCTCGATGCGGGCGTTGTGCCGGTCCGAGTTCTGCATCGCGTTCTGATAGGCCCGGTCCTCTGACACCTTCTGCGGAATCTCCTCCGCGATCAGCCGCTTGATCTTGTCCTCGTCCTGCCAGCCGATGTTGCCGAACTGCTCGTTGAACGAACGGACGATGGCACTGATTCGCTCCAGTTCGGGTTCCGGCGCGTGACCACCACCCGCAACCGGCACCGGCTCGATCTCCGCGTCCTCGTCTGCAAGCGAGATCGCCAGGGCAGTGCGCATCTCGACCCGGTAGCTTTCCATATCCACCGTTTCAAGGATGCCCCGCGTCGGGTCGTCCTCGCGCGGCGCCGGCAGTTTCGGAATGAGGAAGTTGAGCAGGATCGATAGCTTCTCCCAGGCGGCGTTGCTGAACGGCAGCACAGCGGAGAGAAATCCGTACGTGCGCACGAACGCCCGGGCATTCCCCTTGAACGCGACTTGCCCGTCCTCGTCGAGCGTATCCAGGTAGACGGCTACGCAGCGATCGAGCAGTGGATCGAGCCGGTCGCGTTGAGCACCACCCAGATACAACTCAACCAACCCATCGACCGTTGCATCGTCGTAGACCTCGGCAGCATCGAGGTCCGCTTTGAGGTCGTGCAGCTTGTTGGGGTCCGTCTCAGCGCTGAGGATAGTCGTGCGGTAGTAGGGCTCGAACGAACGCTGAATCGGGTCGGCATTGTTCTGGAAGTCGAGCACGAAGGTATCGTGCTTGTCGGGGCGGGCACGGTTGAGCCGCGAGAGCGTTTGCACGGCTTTGATGCCGGAAAGCAGCTTGTCCACGTACATCGTGTGCAGCAGCGGCTCATCGTAGCCGGTCTGGAACTTGTCGGCGCAGATCAGGAAGCGGTACGGGTCCTCGCGGATGCGGTCGGGAATCAGGTTGCTGGCGAAGCCGTTGAGCGACCCCTCGGTGACCTGCCGGCCGCCGTACTCGTGCTCGCCGGAGAATGCGATGATCGGCAGGTAGGGGCTGCCGCGCTCCTTGAGGTAGTCGCGGAAGGCGTGGAAGTACTGGAGCGTGCGCTCGATGCCGTTGCAGACGACCATCGCGCGGGCCTGACCGGCTATCTTGCGCTTCGCCAGCACCTGCTAGTGGAAGTGATCGACCATGATCTCCGCCTTCTGGCGCACGGCATGATCGTGCCCCTCGACGTAGCGGCGCAGCTTCTTCTGCGCCCGTTTCAGGTCGAACTCGGGGTCGTCCTCCGCCGTGCAGGCGAGACGGTAGTAGCTCTGCACGGGAGTATAGTTCTGCAGCACGTCGAGGATGAAACCCTCCTGAATCGCCTGCTTCATCGTGTAGCTATG
>JBBRGK010000284.1:0-4977 GCA_038240805.1 Dehalococcoidia bacterium
CGATTCCCGCCACATGCTCGGTACCGGCACGGCGCTGGCGCTCCTGGCCGCCGCCGGACTGCTGGGCAAGAAATGGGACGCCGCGTTTCAGGTACAGGACCCCCGCCCCGGTCGCCCCGCCAAACTTGTGCGCCGAAAGGCTGAGCGAATCTACACCGAGGTTCTGAACATCGATGGGCAACCAGTTTGGCGCCTGCACCGCGTCAGTATGCACCGGTATCTCGCGGCCCAGTCTGCGGCCGCGTTCACGCACCGCATTAACGATGGCACGGAGCGGCTGGACGGCTCCAACCTCGTTATTCGCCAGCATGATCGTTACCAGCGAAGTGTCCGGCGTTATCGCGCCTGCGACCTCGGCAGGGTCGACAACTCCCAGGGCGTCGGTCGCAATCTGCACGGTCGAAATGCCAAATTTCTCCAGGTATTCACAGGTGTGCAACACCGCGTGGTGCTCGACTGTGCTTACCACAAGCTGTGAGCCGAGCCTGGCGAAATTTTGCGCATGGGCAATGCCCTTGAGGGCGGCGTTGACCGACTCGGAGCCACCGCTCGTAAAGACGATCTCGGCCGGCCGGCAATTCATCGCGACCGCGAAAGACGAGCGGGCTGCCTCGATGGCTGCGTCCGCCTCGCGACCGTACCTGTTCTGTGCAGACGGATTGCCGAAACGGTCAACAACCCAGGGTAGCATGGCCGCGACGACCTGCGGGTGCACTGGCGACATCGCCGCGTGGTCGAGATAGACGTAGTCCTGCATGGCACCCCGGCTCCCTCGCGCCCGTGGCACCTGTCAGGCGACCGCTGCCAACCTGAGCGGACCCGATCAGCGAAGGAATGCTTTACCCAATCCTACCCGATCTCGTTGCGATACCTGCGGTAATCCGCAACGCGTCGCAGCGCTGTCGCCGCTCGCTCGAAGCTGGCGAGAACCGGGATGCCGGCCTGCTGGAATTTGGGCCGCTGCGCCGCTACTTCGATCTCGGAGTGGCCGGGGTGCATGATCGTAAGGAACGGCTTTGTGGAACGCTCTTTGTGAGCGGCCAGTCGAGCAATGAACGCGTCGAGCAGTTCGGGCTGGTTGGCCCAACGCCTGGCCATAAAGGTGGCCGAGATCTCCATCGCCACCGCGTCCACGGTTGCATCGTCGTCCAGGATGCGAAACAGCCGATCCAGGTTAGCCTGCTCGCCTCCGATGGTGCCCGCCATGTCGAACGGGTTCTGATAGCTGCCGCCTACGACGTTGAAGAAAGTCGAAAGCTCGGCGTAGGATGCCTCCGACAGTTCCGGAACCTCGAACCCTGCGCTGGCGAAGGCATCGCTGATCACGACCGATTGACCGCCAGTCATCGCCATTAAGCCCACGCGGCTGCCGGTGCCTGGCTTCGAGCGCATCAGTACCTGGAACAGATCGACTGCATCGTCCAGATTCTCGGCGCTCATTGCACCGGACTGGCGCACCAGAGCCTCCCAGATCCGTTGTGATGAGGCGAGAGACGCTGTGTGCGAGCGGGTGGCACGGGCTCCGGCGGCGGTGCGGCCGCCTTTCCATAGCACGACCGGCTTCTTCTTCGTGGCTTCCCTCAGTACCTCGAAGAAGCGCCGGCCGTCCCGCACACCTTCGATGTACATGCCGATCGCCTCCGTCTCGGCATCGGCGGCAAAATACTCGAGGCAGTCGGCCGCATCGAGGACAACGGCGTTGCCAATGCTGATCACTTTGCTCATTCGCAGGCCGTTGGCGGCGCAGAGCAAGGAGAAGTTGATGCCGTGCGTACCGCTCTGCGAGACGAAGCCAATGTTGCCAGCCTCGCCTGCAGGTTGCTCGTTCGAGAAGCGAATCCCGACGCGCGGATTGTAAATCCCCATGCAGTTTGGCCCGACGATCAGCAGGTCGTTTGCGATCGCTGCATCGGTGATCGTTTTTTGGAGCTGGGCGCCCAATTCTTCTCCGGTTTCCGCAAAGCCCGACGTAAACATCTCGATGCCGCCGACTTTCTTCTTGATCGCGTCGGCCACCACCCGAGGCGCCACCTGGCGTGGTACTGCGCAGACGACGAGATCGATCTCGTCCGGGATGTCCATCAGGCTCGGGTAGTTGGCCACACCAAGTTCGAGGATGCCGGGGATCTCGTTGGGATCGATCTGCACGGAGTAAAGCTTGCCCGTGAACGGTTTCATGTTACGGAGCCACATGTAGCCGCCGGCCTTCTTATCACCGACCACCGCCACGGTGCGCGGATTGAGCACACGATCCAGCCGCTCGACCACGTCGCGCATGCGATCTCCTCCAACGGGGGTTTAATTCAGTGACGCCGCACTCGCGTGGTCAGCTACGCGGTTGCGAGCACGATTCGTGCGTCCACGGCGATGGCGCCACGGGTGTGGGCGAACACCGGATTGAGATCGAGCTCCTCGATCTCGGGATGGTCGCTGACGAAGCCGGAAAGCTGCATCAGCAACTTCGTTAGCGCATTGATGTCTGCCGGCTCCTGTCCGCGAAATCCTTCGAGCAGCGTATATCCCTTGATGTCGCGGATCATCTGATCGGCATCGCGTTCAGTGAGCGGAACTATTCGGAAGGACACGTCCTTCAGCACCTCGACCATCACCCCGCCGAGGCCGAACATCAATACCGGACCAAACTGCGGGTCTTTGATCATTCCGACAATGACCTCGGTGCCCGGCTCCGCCATCGTCTGCACCGACACGCCATCGATGTGAGCGTCGGGCTGGGCCGCCCCAACCCGACGAAGCATCTCGTCGTAGGCTGTGGCGACGGTCGCTGCGTTACCGAGGTTGAGCGCAACGCCGCCAACGTCGCTTTTGTGTGAGATGTCCGGGGAGATGACTTTCATCACGACCGGAAAGCCGATCTCCGTCGCGAAACGCACTGCTTCGTCCTTATTCCTCGCCAGCCGTGCCTTTGTGGTGCTGATCCCGGCCTCTTCGAGCACCTGCTTCGATTCGACCTCGGTCAGGAGGGTGCGACCGGAACGCCGCGCCGCCTCAATGATTGCGTTCGTCATGTAGAGATTCCTCGTTCGGCCGTCGGCAGACCACGGACCGGCCATCGCGGCGAGCCGTCGCCATCGTAGGTTCGCAGTTTGGCAGGTGTCAACGCGATGCAGTTTCGACTTCCGGCACAGTCAATTCTGCGGGTAAAAGCCGAATGAAAACCTCGTTGGAGAGGAGGCGTCCTCGGTCTGTGAGGTGAACGCGATCGTCTACTCGCTCGATCAACCCCCATGTCCGCAGCTCCTGCAACGCCGGCCCGGCGAGGTCATCCAGTCCGGCGCCGTGCCGTATCCGAAATGCCTGCAGGTCGAGCCCTTCATTGAGGCGGAGGCCCAGAATTGCTGTGTCGGAGGCGTCAGTCGCGGCGTCGAGCAGACCTTCCGTTACCACGTGCGGAAAGCGTACCGAGAGCGGCTCAGATGCAACTCCGCTGCCGCGAGGCGCCCCTGCCACACGCTGGATGTACACAGCCGGCGCTCGCACTACGGCGAAGCGCGCGTCGTGAAAGCGCGAGTGCGCACCGGCTCCAAGTCCGAGGTACGGCTGGTTGCGCCAGTAAATCAGGTTGTGTCGGCACTCACGGCCGGGCAGGCTCCAGTTGGAGATCTCGTACTGCCGGTACCCTGCCAGAGCCATCGCGTCGAGCGCAAACTCATACATGTCTGCTTGCAGGTCGGGGTCCGGTTCTGGCGCGATACCCTGTCCTACCTGCCAGGCGAGTTTGGTGCCGCTTTCGATCGTAAGCCCATACAGCGAAAGGTGATCGGGCCGCAACTCGATCGCCCGGTGCACGTTGCGCTGCCAGCCGGCGATATCCTGTCCCTGAAGGCCAAAAATCAGGTCCAGGTTCACGTCCTCAAACCCGGCCCCCCGCGCGGACCGATAGGCCGTGATCGCCTGCGAGCCGTCGTGAATGCGGTCGAGCATGCGCAGTTCGGAATCGTCAAAACTTTGCACTCCGAGACTCAGGCGAGAGATGCCGGCGAGCCGTAAGTCACGCAAATACGCCTCGTCGACGGTTCCGGGGTTGGCCTCGAGCGAGACTTCGACATCTGACGCCACGTCAAAAGCACCGTGAACGGCTGCCAGGATTCGGTCGATCTGCGGGACGGGCGTCAGGCTGGGAGTGCCGCCGCCGAAGAAAATCGTCGTTACGGTGCGCCCTGCAACGGCTTCGGCCCAGAGGCCGATGTCACGCACGAGGGCATCGGTGTACGCAGGAATCAGGTGGTCGAGCCCCGCGTAGGAGTTGAAATCACAGTAGGCGCACTTGTGGTCGCAAAACGGCAGATGGAGATACAGCCCGATTGAAGAGCAGCCACCATCAGTGGCGTCAGGTTCACGCACGTAGAGCCTTCCTTAAGCCCATGCTAGCATTGGGTGAAGGCCGTCACAAAAGCTATGCCAGTGCTTACCGGAGGCGTGTGTGCTCAAGACCCAGAACTGTGGTGTCCTGACCACCGTCGATGACGGTACACGCGTGGTCCTCGCTGGCTGGGTCCATACACGTCGTGACCAGGGCGGACTGATCTTCATCGATCTCCGCGATGCCAGCGGGATCGTGCAGATAAAGTTTGACCGCTCCACCGACCCGGAGGCGCATGCTGTTGCATCCGAGGCGCGGGTGGAATACGTGCTTCAGGTAACGGGCACGGTTGCGCGGCGTGAGGCGCGCTGGGCCAACCCGAAGCTACCTACGGGCGAGATCGAGGTCGCCGCTTCCTCAGCGATCATTTTCAACCCGTCCAAGACCCCTCCGTTCTACATCAACGAGGATTCCGACACCTCCGAGCTGTTGCGGTTGAAATACCGGTATCTCGACCTGCGCCGACCCCAGATGCATGGAAACCTGGTCATGCGCCACAAAGTCATCAAATACATTCGCGACTATATGACCGATCGTGACTTTATCGAGGTGGAGACGCCGATCCTGCTTAAAAGTACGCCCGAAGGCGCCCGCGA
>JBBRGK010000285.1:0-4969 GCA_038240805.1 Dehalococcoidia bacterium
CGCGCGCGACAACGTGGTATTTCTCGAGTGGACCTGCAGCGCAACGATGGGCGGAGCGGAGGTAACATGGTCCGGTGTCGACCGCATGATCGTCAGAGACGGTCGCATCGAGGAAGAGGTCGTCTACCACGATACCCTGCCCCTATGGGCGGCCGTCGATCCAACGATGCAGCGCGACGCTCTGGTTGACGCACGCCGGTTGAAGACCGCTGCGACGCAGACGCGAACGGATCACTGATATCAGGAGAAGCCTCATGACCGTCAGTCAGAGCGAAAAGGCCAACCGCTTTCGTGCACTGCACCAGGGGCCGGGCGCGTTCGTGATCCCGAACCCGTGGGACGCCGGCTCGGCGCGCATCCTGGCCGGGCTCGGCTTCGAGGCGCTGGCTACATCGAGTGGCGCCTTCGCCGCCACCCTCGGCCGGCGCGACGGTAACGTCCGGCGCGAGGAGGCGCTGACGCACGCCCGTGCTGTGGTTGCTGCAGTCGATCTTCCAGTCTCGGCGGATCTGGAGAACGGCTTCGGCCACCCTCCGGCTTTTGCCGCGGAGACGGTGCGGCTCGCTGCCGAAACCGGCCTGGTCGGTTGCTCGATCGAGGACGCGACCGGCGAGAGAGACCGGCCGCTGTACGAGATCGGCGAGGCAACGGAGCGCATCGCAGCCGCAGTCGAGGCGGCGAAGCCGCTCGGCTTTGCTTTCACCCTCACCGCACGGTCGGAGAACTTCATCCGTGGCAACCCGGACCTGGACGACACGATCAAACGGTTGCAGGCGTACGAGCGGGCCGGCGCCGACGTGCTGATGGCGCCCGGTCTGCCCGGCCTCGATGCGGTGAGGGCGGTGTGCGCGGCGCTGTCAAAGCCGTACAACTTCATGGCCGGCATCAGGGGCAGGTCCTTCAGCACGGCGGAACTCACGGCCGCGGGGGTGCGGCGCATCAGCCTCGCCACCTCGCTCTATCGTGCGGCGATGAGCGGCCTGGTCACGGCTGCCAGAGAGGCGAAGGAACAGGGCACGTTTACCTACATCGAAACCACGATGACGACGCCCGAGCTAAACGGCTACATGCTCACTTTGGCGTAATGCCGGCGCGCCTTGGCGCGGTTGCCGCAGGACGCCATGTCGCACCAGCGCCGGGTGCCGCTCTTGCTCTCGTCGACAAACAGCCAGAGGCACTGCTCGTTCGCGCACTGTCGAATCTGCCGTTGCGGGGCGTTAAACACCAGGTCTGCGGCGGACCACAGCACCGGCGCCAGGATGTCCGGCACCGATAGTCGCGGCTGCTCGACGCGCCAGGCGTAGCCGTCGCCAGTGCGCTCCAGCTGGTTGCGTGCCGGCGCCTCTGCGAGGGCACTCTTCAGCGCGACGAAGTCCGGCTCACGAATCCGTTCGCCGATGGCAACGGCACTGAAGCTGCCAGAGATGACCTCGCGCAGCGTGATTGCCTCAGCAAAGACTCTGGCGGCGCGCTTTTGATGGTCGCGCGCTAGCTCTCTGATCGCGTCGGCAGCCTGCGCACTGACGCCCGCAGACTCCTGGATCCAGTCGAGGAGGTCAGCAAGCCCATGCAGCTGCTCGACCGGCTTCTCGCTGCCGCGCCACGACTTCGTGTTAGCAAAGCTGAGGCAGAGATCTTCAGGAATTGTAGAGATCAGCACAACTCAAAGATAGCAATTTCACCTACATCTCGCAACCAGCTTGACGGTTAGAAGCGTGACAGGGATATAGATGGACGCTGTAATTGTCGCACTCGGCTGCGTTTGTGGATGCAAGCAAGGAGCGCCCGTCTCTCTGAACAGGGACGGGAGCTCCTTGCAACCAGAGTTCCGATTGGAGCCGGTCGTTACTACCCGGCGGGGGCCGATCCGGCGTCGGTGAAGCCGGCCACCGATTGGAAGCGGCCATCGCTGCTGATCACGGCGAAGTCGGTGCCGCCGAAGTAGAGTGGCGTCTCGGGCATGCCGCCTGCCGCCCAGCTGAAGCGCGCCTGGCCGTTCTGCACCTCGATTCCGCTCACCAGGCGAAACATGTAGCCGGGGAACATCGCCCGGGTGGCGCCGATCATCGTATCGATGCTATCGACGCCGTCCCCACGGCGGTGGGCGTCGATGTAGGTGCCGCGTTCTGTCCATGTCCGTGCGACCAGATAGCGGCGGCGCTGCGGGTCGCGTTCGTTCCAGGCGACGAGATAGCTGACGACCAGTTCATTAGCGGTGCCCATGGAATCACTCCCTGTTCTTTCAGGTATTTGTCGGTCCGTTGGCCGGGCGCCGGGAGGCCCGGTGAGCCGTTACGGCTGTGCGCTTGCTTGCCGCCGGGTTGAGCCTGTGCCGTGCAACCCGATGCGCTGTTGCAGCTACCCGTTGCTCCGTTGAGCCTGTGCCGGGCGGCTCGGCGAGAGGTGGACTCCGTTCCTGCACTTCAGCCACGCGGTTCAGGCGCTGTCTCCTTTCTGCTCGACGGCGGCTCCCGAGCTTTCAGCCACGTCGCGGTTGCGGGGCAACAGCTGTATCAGTGACGCGACGGCGACAATGAGGCCGATCAGGTAGACCAGGCTCGCGCTGAATGCGTCAGCGTAGGCGCCCTGCCGGCCGGCCTGGCCCGGTGAGCCAGTGTGACCCAGGAAGCCGTAAAAGACGAGGCCAATCACCGCCACACCGATGGCGTTTCCCCCTTGCTGTGCCGTGGCAAGCACGCCCGAGGCTGCGCCTGCGTATCGTGGCGCGATGCCCGCCAGCACTGCGGCGACCAGGGGCGCCGTCACCATTCCCATGCCGGCGCCATCGACGAAGAGGGCGGGGACGAGCACTGCCACATGCCCGGCGGCGCCGAAGTGCGCGACGGTCATGTGCAGAAGGAGCAGGCCGAGGGCCATGATCAGAGCGCCAATGGCGATCGATTGACGGCCCAGCCTGCCTGCTATCCGGCGCGCGTAGAGCGAGGTCGCAATGTAGCCGAGGCCCAGCGAGGTGAAGGTCGCGCCCGAGCCGAGGGCATCGAGTCCGCGGCCCTGCTGCAGATACAGGGTGAGCACGAAGAAGGACGAGGCGATGCTCGCATGGAACACCAGCACGGTCAGGATGCCCACTGCGAAGCCCCGCTCGCGGAACAAGGCCAGATCGATCAGCGGCGCCCGCCCGCGTACCCCAAGGCTGCACTGCTGTTTACCGCCATCCTGCCGTAGTTCGTCGATCGCACCCAGGGCCACGTGCCGGTCCAGCTGCTGGCTTTCGGCCTGATTGCCGTGGCGATCGCCCTGGTGTCGGACAGCGCCTGGGCGATGCTAGCGGGCACGGCGCGGGCGTGGCTGGGACGCAAGCCGCGCCGCCTTGAGTTGCTGGGGGGAACCGGGGGCGTGATCATGGTCGGACTCGGCGTCCGCCGGGCCGTCAGCGGACGCAGCGACTGAGGGCCAGCCGGCTCAAAGTGCGTCGCGTCTGGCCGGTGTCTCCCATTGAACTGGTTCGCTGACCTCATGATGTACATCCGGACGTATAATCCATTGTGTACCAGCGTAACCGGGTTCGTGTACTCAACAGGTGAACGGAGGATTATGGTGACCAAACGGATGTCCGTTAAAGAAGCCCGCGAGAACTTCTCTGACCTGCTGGGCATGGTCTACTACGGCAAGGAGTCCGTGATCATCGAGCGCAAGGGCAAGCCGATGGCGGTCCTGATTAGCCCCGACCAGTACGAGCGCTACGAGCGACAGGTCATGCAGCGGTTTGGCCAGGTATTAGATGAACTGCATGATCTGAACGCTGGCACCGACCCGGACGAGATTCAGCGCGACATCGATGAGGCGGTCGAGGAGGGACGCCGCGAGCAGTATGAGCGCGAGCACGTCCGATAGGCCGATCCGTGCGACGGTCGACACAAACCTGTTCGTCAGCGGCCTGATTCGCCCCGGTCTGCCCGCTTTGCTCCTGCGAGCCTGGCTCGCCCGTGACTTCCGCCTGGTGACCTCAGCACCGCTACGTGAGGAACTGGCCGCAGTTCTGGTGCGCCCCAAATCCCAGCGCTACGGCTTCACCGCCGAGCGTATCAGCGGCATCCTCGTGGCGCTGGATGCCGCTGAGCAGGTCACCCCCCTTTCCGGGCTACTCAAGTGCGTGCGCGATCCCAACGATGTCATGGTGCTGGCCTGCGCTCTCGGTGGTCGGGTGGACTACCTCATTAGCGGAGACCAGGACTTGCGTGTCTTGCAGGGTCAGCCGGGCCTGGGCAATCTGCGGTTTGTCAGTGTGCGCGAGTTTCTCACCATACTGGGCACCGCGTTGCCGTAAGCGACACGCTCATAATGCCATTACCGCGCAGATGCGACCTTGAACACCGGATATGCCGGCGCGATGCGGTGGAGCTCAACTTCGGGCGCGTCGGGTCCCACGCCGTGGAAGAACGTGCCGACTTCAAATTTCCAACGCCGCAGGTAGGCGCGCAGCAGTGCCGGCTTCTGGTCGTCGGCGAGCTCCTGCAGCAGGATTCGCTCACGCCGCCGGCCAAGCCGCAGCTCTGCCTTGCCGCCGGCGCGGGCGTTCCGGCGACAGAAGATAGTTGCCCGTGGTACAACCTTCTTAGAGGTGGTCAACCTGTTTTGGACACCTCCGCCGGCACGAATCGTGGCACCTGCAGCCGCGAGTGGGATATCCAGAAGGGAACGATCAGATGAAGTTCGGGATTTTTTACGAGCATCAACTGCCCCGGCCATGGGGGGACGGCGACGAGCTGAAGCTTTTTCAGGATGCGTTGTCACAGGTCGAGCTGGCCGACAAGCTCGGTATTGACCACGCCTGGGAGGTCGAGCACCACTTCCTCGAAGAGTACAGCCACTCCTCGGCGCCGGAGATCTTCCTCGCCGCGGCCAGCCAGCGCACGAAAAACATCCGCCTGGGTCATGGCATCGTGCTGATGCCGCCTGGCTACAACGCACCGGCGCGGATCGCCGAGCGGATCGCCACGCTCGACCT
>JBBRGK010000286.1:0-4957 GCA_038240805.1 Dehalococcoidia bacterium
CTGAATGAGGGCTCCAGGATCAGGGTTTTGGTTTAGGAGGATAGTGAAAGACCCATGGCGAAGCAGAAATTCGAGCGCACCAAGCCGCACGTAAATGTCGGCACGATCGGGCATGTAGACCACGGCAAGACCACGCTGACCGCAGCGATCACCAAAGTGCTGGCTTTGAAGGGTGAAGCCAAGTTCCGTTCGTTCGACAGCATCGACAACGCCCCCGAAGAGCGGGCACGAGGAATCACGATCGCGATCGCCCACGTCGAGTACGAAACCGACAAGCGGCACTACGCCCACGTCGACTGCCCCGGACATGCCGACTACATCAAGAACATGATCACCGGAGCCGCCCAGATGGACGGCGCCATCCTCGTCGTCGCCGCCCCCGAGGGACCGATGCCGCAGACCCGGGAACACATCCTGCTGGCCCGCCAGGTCGAAGTCCCCTCGATCGTCGTCTACCTGAACAAAGTCGACCAGATGGACGACCCGGAACTGTTGGATTTAGTCGAGCTAGAGCTGCGGGAGCTGCTGGCGAAGTACGGCTTTCCCGGCGACGACCTACCGATCATCCGTGGTTCAGCCCTGGCAGCATTGTCATCGGACTCAACCGATGCAAACGCACCGGAGTATGCCAGCATACTTGAGCTGATGGCAGCGGTGGATGACTACATCCCGACGCCGGAGCGGCCAGTAGACCAGCCGTTCCTGATGCCGGTGGAAGACGTCTTTGGGATCAAGGGACGCGGCACCGTGGTCACGGGTCGGATCGAGCGTGGGATCGTCAAAGTCGGAGACGAGATCGAGATCGTGGGAATCAGCGAAACGCGCAAGACGATCGTAACCGGGATCGAGATGTTCAAGAAGTCATTGGACCAGGGCGAAGCGGGGGACAACGCCGGCTGCCTGCTGCGGGGAATAGAGCGAGAAGACATGCAGCGGGGTCAGGTACTGGCGAAGTCAGGCAGTATCAAGCCGCACACCAAGTTCAGTGCCCAGGTATATGTACTGAGCAAAGAAGAAGGAGGGCGGCACACGCCGTTCTTCAAGGGCTATCGGCCGCAGTTCTACATCCGGACCACGGACGTCACCGGGAGCATCGGCTTTGCCGAGGGGATCGAGATGGTGATGCCTGGAGACAACATCGACATGGTGGTGGAGCTGGTGCAGCCAGTGGCCCTTGAAGACGGGTTGCACTTCGCGATCCGCGAGGGTGGCCGCACCGTGGGCGCCGGTGTTGTGACGAAGGTGATCGTGTAAGTCATGGCGAAAAAAGAAGACCGTCAGATCATCCACCTCGCCTGCACCGAGTGCAGGGAGCGGACCTATACAACCAGTAAGAATCGACGGAACGACCCCGACCGGCTGGAGCTGAACAAGTTTTGCCCGCGCTGCCGCGTTCGCCGGCCCCACCGCGAGACGCGGTAGCAGTCGCTCGATCCTCAGGAAAGGTCTTCACCTGTGACTCAAAATCGCGAAATGCGCCGACATCCGACGCAGGCAAAAGCCGGCAAGACTGCCAGGACACCAGCCGTACGTCAATCCCTGACCGGTGGCGGTGGTCCTCCCGGCCGAGGCCGCGCTGCCGGGGCACTGCGGGCCAACTGGCTGCGTGACATCGTCTCTGAGCTGCGCAAAGTGCAGTGGCCAACCCGCGAGGAAGCATGGCACCTAACCTGGGTAGTTGTGCTGGTTTCGGTCAGCGTCGGCATTGTGCTCGGCGGTCTTGATTCTGGTTTCGGCTGGTTTATGGAACACACCGTCCTGCCGCATTAGCAGGCGCACGGGACGGAATCGAATTCTCCGTCGCCGGTTATGAGGACTAGCAGTGGCTGTGGAAACGCGCAAACGGAAGAGCGGCAGCGTGAGCTCCTTGCCGGAGCTGGAAGCGCCGCAGGAAGTGGATGCCACCGTCCAGGAAGGACGGCAATGGTATGTGATCCACACCTACTCGGGTTACGAAAACAAGGTCAAGGCGAACCTTGAGCACCGCATAGCCAGCATGGACGTCAAGGATCGCATCTTTCAGGTGGTGATCCCGACCGAGGAAGAGATCGAGATCCGCGACGGTCAACGGCGCATGGTGTCTCGCAAGCGGTTCCCCGGCTACGTGCTGGTCGACATGCTTGAGCTTGAGGAAGGCGACGAGGCCTCAAACAAAGCCTGGTACGTCGTCCGCAATACCCCGGGTGTGACCGGATTCGTTGGTTCGGGCAACAAGCCGGTGCCGCTCGAGCCGGCAGAGGTGAAACAGATCCTGCGGCAGATGAAGGCCGAGGAGCCGCGAATCAAGGTGACATTCCTGGTCGGACAGGCGGTGCGCATCATCGACGGTCCGTTCATCGACTTCTCCGGCACCGTGGACGAGATCAATATGGAGAAGGGGAAGGTAAAAGTACTGGTCTCCTTCTTCGGCCGCGAAACGCCAGTCGAGCTCGACTTCTTGCAGGTCGAGCGTCAGACCTGAGGTCCCGCAGAGATGCAGTGAAGAAGACATAGAATCGTCAGCCCGCTTTTGCTTGCTGCCTCGACGCAGCCGGCTCAAAGGTCAGGGTCTCAAGCAGGATTCAAAAGGAACATAGCGTGGCAAAAAAAGTTCGCGCGATCGTGAAACTGGCCATTCCGGCAGGGAAAGCGAACCCGGCACCGCCGGTCGGTCCGGCGCTTGGTCAGCACGGCATTAACATCATGGCTTTCTGCAAGGAATACAACGAGAAGACGGCCAACCAGACGGGCAGCATCGTACCGGCCGAGATCACCGTGTTCGAGGATCGGTCCTTCACGTTTGTGCTGAAAACACCCCCGGCGTCGGACCTGCTGAAGAAAGCTGCCGGCATTGACAAAGGCAGCAATCAGCAGAAAAAGGAGAAGGTCGGCAGCATCACAGCGGCTCAGCTGCGTGACATCGCCGGCATCAAGCTCAAGGATCTGAATGCTTATGATGTCGAGTCGGCAATGAAGATGATCGAAGGCACGGCCCGCAATATGGGCATCGAGGTCAAGGGCTAAAGCCGGGGCCGCACCCGGCCCGGATTGCAGAACTTGCCGCAACTGCGGCTTTGTGCCATTGCAGAAGTACCTCCTGCTTCGCTGGTCGCGGTTGGCGGGAGGGAGGGGATGTCGCTTCAGGCGGCCCCCGAAGGAGATGTTCGATGCCGAAACACGGCAAGAAGTACCTGGAAGCCGCGAAGCTCATTGACAGGGACAAGCTGTATACGCCCGAAGAGGCGCTGGCCATCGCAAAGAAGGCGCGGTTCGCAAAGTTCGACGAGACCGTTGAGCTGCATTTGCGCACCGGTCTCGACCCGCGCCACGCGGACCAGCAGGTGCGCGGCACGACCCTCCTGCCACACGGCCTCGGTAAGACCGTCCGCGTGCTCGTGTTCGCCGAAGGTGACGGCGCACGGGCAGCCGAGGAGGCAGGCGCAGATATAGTCGGCGGTGATGAGCTGATCACTCGAGTGGCCGGTGGATTCACCGACTTCGATGTGGCACTGGCCCAGCGCGAACTCATGGGCAAGGTCGGCCGCCTGGGACGCGTTCTTGGCCCTCGCGGGTTGATGCCGAACCCTCGCTCGGGCACGGTGGTTGAGCCGCAGGACATCGCCAGGGCGGTAAACGATGCACGCCAGGGACGCGTGGAATTCCGGCTCGATAAGACGGCCCTGATCCATGTGCCGATCGGGAAGATCAGCTTCGACGAACAGGCGCTGCTGGAAAACCTGTCAAACATGGTCAATGCGGTCATCCGGGCCAAGCCAGCAGGCGCTAAGGGACAGTACATCCGCAGCGCGACAGTTACCACGACGATGGGACCGGGTCTTCACCTTGACCTGACCCCGACTCTGGCGTTGCAGGCGACGTAGGCGGAGCCGGGCCTTCAAGCGCCGCCGGGATGCCCAAAGGTTGACCGGCGCACGGTGGCCCGACACACTGGACAGGTAAACAGAATAACGCAGCCAGTCGATGCCAGAGACAGCCGGCGGCCTTCGGGCCTTAAACCACAAGCCAGCCGAGGTGAGCGACCGGGCGGCCAGCCACGGCGGATCCATCCGCTGTGAATTGGAACGTTTCGGACCCTCGCACCTCGTGCGAGGGTTCTTTTTTTGAGCCCGGTATAGAACCGGTAATAGGACCGGTGTAACCGGTAGAAGGGGGTGTTTGAGTGCCAACGGCACGCAAAGAAGCGGAGGTCGCCGAGTTGCAAGAACTTGTCTCTAACGCGACGATCTCCATCAGTACGCAGTACCGGGGCATGTCGGTCGCTGAGATGACGGCGCTGCGCCGGAAGCTGCGCGAGTCCGGCGTTGAAGTCCGGGTGGTGAAAAACACGCTGTTCAAGCTGGCGGCCGAGCGCGCAGGATTGCCGAAAATCGCCGAGCTGGCAGTCGGGCCGACAGCGATAATTTTCGGCACGGGCGACGTTACGAAATCGGCAAAATCGGTTCAGGAATACATCCGCACGGCACGCAGTTCGCTCACCGTGCAATCGGCATACATGGACGGCGAGATCATGCCGGCCGCTGCGCTCGGCGACATCGCCAGTTTGCCGTCGAAAGAGCAGTTGCTGGTTAACTTCATGAGCGGTCTGCGTTCCCCGATCGCGACCTTTGCCGGGCTGATGTCCGGTACGATCCAGAAGTTCGCCGGGTTGATCGACTCCCGCGCGAAGCAGCTCGAAGGCAACGCAGCCTAGCAGGCGCCTGCACAACGGAAAGAATGCCGTTCCCGCCAGCAGGTGGCGCGGCCGGCCGACGCAAAATTCAGGAGGAGAAGTCAATGGCAAGCGAGCGTGTAGAGCAGGTCCTCGACATCATCAAAGAGATGACGATCATCGAGCTTCGCGATCTGAACAAGCAGATTGAGGAAGTGTTCGGCGTTACTGCCGCTGCACCGATGATGATGGCAGGGGCAATGCCTGCGGGCGGCGGAGCCGCTGCCGAGGCTGCGCCGGTGGAGGAGC
>JBBRGK010000287.1:0-4956 GCA_038240805.1 Dehalococcoidia bacterium
GTATCGCGCTCGGTGCCGTTTCTCCCGTGCCGGTACGGGCCAGACGGGCGGAGGACGCTCTCCATGGTGAGCGGTTGTCTCCCGAGCTGTTACAGCGGGTCGGTGAACTTGCAGCCGATGAGACCAGCCCGATCTCCGACATTCGCGGCAGCGCGTCGTATCGGCGAGCGATGATCGGCGTGTTGACACGGCGAGTGGTAGAACTGGCCACCCTGCGAGCGCTCGCGTCAGTCGCATTCGAGCGACACAGCGAAGGAGCCAGCCATAACGGCAGGATGAAGGCGTCATCGTGAAGCAACACTACGCACTGAAGGTCAACGGGCAGATTCGCGAGGTGGATACCGAGCCGTACCAGACGCTGCTCGATACGCTGCGCGAGGAGCTGCAGCTCACCGGCACCAAGAAGGGCTGCAACGAGGGCGAGTGCGCCTCGTGTGCCGTGATCCTCGATGGCATTCCGGTGAACTCGTGCCTGGTGCTCATCGGCGATGCCCGCGACAAGGAGATCATTACTATTGAGGGGATAGCTGAAGGGGGCGTGCGGCATCCGCTCCAGCGCTCCTTCGTGGAGCTCGGCGGCGCCCAGTGCGGATACTGCACCCCTGGCTTCATCGTTAGCTCGTACGCGCTGCTGCAAGAGAATCCCTCGCCGAGCGATGAAGAGATCAAGCTGTACCTGGCCGGCAACATTTGTCGCTGTACCGGCTTCAACAAGATCCTCGCTGCAGTGCGCCAGGCGAGCCAGCAGCCGGCACATTAACGTGTCCACGGAGATCGGTCGATGACAGTTGGTACGCCCAATCAGCAGGTCCGCGAAAGCGAGTTCGGCGCCGCCGCTCCCGCACTGATCGGAGCATCGCCACCTCGTCTCGATGCATGGGAGAAGGTGCTTGGCACGACGGTCTATTCAGGCGATCTATCGATGCCGGGCATGCTCCATGCGAAGATCCTGTGGAGCAAACACCCGCATGCACTGATCCGCGGCATCGACACTCGGGCCGCTCGAGCGCTGACCGGAGTTCACGCTGTCCTGACTGCCGACGACGTGTCGCAGCCGAACCGTTTTGGACTCGCCATCCTGGATCAGCGCGTGCTGGCTGAGGCCAAGGTCCGCTCGATCGCGGACCCTGTGGCGCTGGTGGCAGCCGAATCGGAGGACATTGCGGCTGAGGCTGTGGCGCGGATCGTCGTGGACTACGAGATCTTGCCTGCGGTGCTCACGGTGGAGGAGGCGCTCGCTCCGGGTGCCCCGCAGGTACACGAGGGCGGCAACCTCCTGCAGCATACGACCGTGCGAAAGGGCGATGCCGAAGCTGGTTTTGCCGAAGCCGACGTGATTGTGGAGTGCACGTACCGTACGCATTCCATGGACCATATGCCGCTCGAGCCAGAAGCAGGATTGGCGTACATGGACAGCATGGGGATGCTGAACGTACTCACATCCACCCAGTATCCATTTCGCGATCGACGTCAAATTGCGCCTAATGTCGGCCTGCCAATGAACCGGGTGCGGGTGCTGCAGATGCCGGTTGGCGGCGGGTTTGGCCGCAAAGACGATGTAACGACCGAGATCCATGTGGCCTTGCTGGCGCTCAAGACCGGGCGCCCGGTGCGCCTCGTCTACACGCGGTCGGAATCGCTGTTCGCCAATACCAAGCGACACCCGTTCATTATTCACTACAAGACCGGGGCACGTTCAGACGGCCGGTTAACCGCAGTCGAGGCAACCCTGTATGGCGACACCGGCCCGTACGCGTCGCTCGGCACCTATGTGGTCAAAAAGGCGGGCATCCATGCCACCGGCCCGTACTTCGTGCCCAACGTCAAGGTCGATACATACACGGTCTACACGAACAACCTGATCTCAGGGGCTATGCGAGGCTTCGGCGTGCTGCAGGCTGCGGTCGCACACGAGTCCCAGATGGACATGGTGGCGCACAAACTGGGTATGTCGCCTCTGGACTTTCGCCTCAAGAACTGCCTGAAGGAAGGTCTCTCGTCCGCGACCGGGCAGGTGATGGGCGCCGGCACGGGCATCGAAGCCACGCTGCTCAGGATCAAGGACTACATGGAACAGAACAACCTGGAATGGACCGAGCGATGAAAAAGCGCGGCATCGGGCTCGGTTCGATGTTCTACGGGATCGGGTACGGCTTCAACCGGCCGGACATCGGCGCTGCGCACATCGAAATCGCCGAAGATGGCAGCGCAACCGTCTACACCGGCGTGTGCGACCTTGGCCAGGGTATCCAAACGCTGCTGGCGCAGATCGCCGGTGCTGAGCTCGGCCTCAGTATGGACGAGGTCCGGGTGATGAACGCCGACACCGGCAGTACACCGGACTCCGGTCCAACTTCGGGCAGCCGCGCCACGTACGTGCAGGGAATCGCGGTACGGAACGCGGCGCTCGATCTGAAGGAACGCCTGTTTGAGGTGGCGTCCCGCTTGCTCGAGACTCCGGCGAGCGATCTGACGATTGTTGACCGATCTGTGCGTCATCGCGCAGGTGGCTCGCAGGGCATTGCAGTTGCCGCAGTGGTGGACGAAATGCACCGGCAGGGGAAGCGCTGCATCGGCTGGGGGTGGCAGGACATCACGACGGGCGACGTCGATCCGGTCACCTCCCAGGGAGACGCCTATCAGACTTTCGGTTGGGCGACTCAGCTCGCCGAAGTCGAGGTCGATACCGAAACCGGCGTGGTGGCGGTCACGCGACTGGCTTCGGCTACCGACGCGGGCAAAGCGATCAATCCGTTGGGGGTCGAGGGACAGATCCAGGGCGGCGCTGTAATGGGCCTGGGCTACGCGCTGTATGAACAACACCTGCTGGTCGACGGCTATCCAAAAACCGACTCGCTTGCTTTTTACCTGGTACCGACAATCATGGACGTGCCCGAGATTGAGTGTTTGATCGTTGAAGTGCCTGAACCCACCGGTCCTTACGGCGCCAAGGGGGTCTCCGAGCCGGCCACGATTCCGACCACGCCCGCCATTCTGAACGCAATCTACGACGCGGTTGGCGTGCGGGTGACGCAGACTCCGGCGACTCCCGAACGGGTCTTCAACCTGCTCCAGGAGGTACAGCAATGAGCTGGCGGGTCGGGCTGCTAATTCCTTCCTCCAACACAGTGATGGAGGTCGATTTCTACCGCAATCTCGCCCACGACACGACGGTGCACACGGGCCGCATGTACATGGTCGACACGACAGTCGCGGGCGAAGAGCGCATGCTCGATGAGTTCACGATGCCCGCCGCTGAGGCCGTCGGCACCGCACTGCCGCATGTGACTGTGTTTGGCTGTACCAGCGCCGGCGCACTGCGGGGCAGCGATTACGACCTTGAGCTGTGCGGACGCATTGCTCAGGTGACCAATTCGGTCCCGGTCAGCGTAATTGCATCGGTGAATCGGGCGTTGCGTGAGACGCACGCCAGGCGCGTGGCTGTTTGCACCCCTTACGCGGACGAGTTGAATCTGCGAATCAAGGCGAGCGTGGAGGCAGAGGGATTCGAAGTCACGGCGATGCACGGCATGGGCATTACGAACAACTTCGATATCGCGAGCGTCACCCCCGATGAGATCGTGGATTTCGTGCGCTCACGATTAGGTTCCCGATTGCCAGGGGAGGCGCTCTTCCTCTCCTGCACAAACTGGCACGCGATGAATGCGCTGTCGGCCCTGAAGATCATCTACGACGCGCCGATGGTGACCAGCAATCTCGCTGCGCTTCAGGCCGTCAAGCAGCAGATCGCTGACCTTCGTCAGCGCGAGCTAGAGGTTTTAGAAGCGGCAACGAGGTAAGAGTATGGAGCTCATAGACGTTCGGGGCGCAGTGGACCTGCACGTGCACTCATTCCCGTGTATTTTCCCACGGCTGGCAGATGATCGAGAGGTGGTTCGTGCCGCTTCCCAGTCTGGTATGCGGGCGATCGTGCTCAAGTCTCACCATGAGAGCACGGTGAGCCGTGCGTACTTGTTAAGGGACGAATTCCCCGACATCAAGATCTTCGGCGGCGTGGTGTTGAACCACTTCGTCGGCGGCATCAACCCGGCTGCGGCCGAGGTCGGGCTACGGCTCGGCGCCCGCGAGGTCTGGATGCCTACGATCGACTCGGAACACCATGTGGATGTCCACGGCGGGCGTGAAAAGTACGATGTCCAGGAAGGTGAACCCAGCTTCGCCTGGGGCGACCCCATCCGCATTCTGGATGCGAACGGGAAACTGACCGACGCCACCATCGTCGTACTCGAGCTCATCGCCAAATACAACGCAATTCTCGGTACCGCGCACCTCTCGCTTGAAGAGATCACGCCGCTCGTCAAGGAAGCACGCCTACGGGGCGTCCAGAAAATCCTGCTCACTCATCCCTTCTTTCGCGTACCGGCCGGCATGAACGAGCAGTTCCTGCTGGAGATGGCTGCCCTGGGCGTGGTCGCAGAGTTTGGCTTCTGCACCGTTTCACCGATGTGGGCCTATGCGACCGTCGCGCAGACGAAACACGCGATGGATACGATCGGCTACAACAACTGCGTGATTATGAGCGACGCCGGTCAGACCCATAACCCGATTGCACCCGAGGCCATGCGTCTCTACGCCCAATGCCTCTACGAAATGGGCGTGAAGGCTTCCGATCTCGAGCTTCTCATGATCAGAACGCCGAGCGGGCTGCTTGGCATTGAGTAAGCGTCCAGTTGAGGGAACGTCGGTGCCAAAAATCCGCCAGTTGCGATGTGTCAAATGCGGCGCGGTCTACGTCTATGGCGAGATCGAGTACACCTGCCCGGCCTGTGGAATCTCCGGCATCCTGGACGTCGAATTCGATTACGACGCGATCGCAGCAGCCGGCTTCGGTCCGGCGGCACTGGGCACCAGGACGGAACAATCGATCTGGCGGTACTTCGAGCTGCTGCCGGTCGTGAGCCTGGAAAACGCTCCGAACCTTCAGCTTGGTATGAC
>JBBRGK010000288.1:0-4921 GCA_038240805.1 Dehalococcoidia bacterium
GAGGTTCGCGGGGCGATCGATGCCTACCTTCCTAGCCGCCGGCAACGCGCAGCTGATGTCGGGGAGGTCGCGTTGTTCCTCGACTCCCGTGGCGGGCGCCTCGGGCGCCGGTCCCTGGACCGGCTGGTGAGCAACTGGTTCACCCGCGCCGGTGTCCGCAAGCCGCCCGGGGAAGCCGCGCACGCCTTCCGCCACACCTACGCCGTCGGACTCGTCAACAACGGCGCAGGACTACCCGCCGTTCAGGAACTGCTCGGCCACGAAAACCTCAGCACCACCAGCGTCTACCTCCGCGCGACCGCCGCCCACCTACACGAAACCGTCAGCGCGCTACCCGTACGAAAACTCCTCACAACAAACTGAGCAGCACGGGAAAGGCATGGACTCATCCGACCGGGCGCCGCCGCCCCCACAGTCCAAGCACTGCTGGGCCACTCCTCCCTGGTCAACACGTCGATCTACCTCAAGAGCACCGCCAACGACACCGCGACGTTTCCCTGCTCTCCCCCGCCCGACGGATCCTCGCCCAGGCAGCTGAACCGGCATAGCCCGCCCCGCCGCCGCCTTCTGCGGGAGGCGTCGTCTCCTGGCCTCCTAAGATGCCTTGCGTGGCATACGCCTTCCGTGGAATACTAGGTCATGCTGATCGACTGGACCGATGACTTCGGCCGGTGGCTCGACGACCTGGAGGAGACGGGCGGAGTGGCGCTGGAGTGGGCTTTGGCGTTGCTGGCTGAACTGAAGGAACTTGAGGAAGAGCCGGGCGAAGAGACGGCCACCCTCAAGCGGATTCGGCAGGCCAAGCGGCACCGGCTATGGCGCCTGGCCCATCCCTACGAGCCGGACGTCGCGGTGCGCATCATCGTCTGGTTCCCCGCCCCGGGCCACGCTGTGGTGGCCTTGAAGGGGTTCAACAAATCCGCACTTGGTGACGTCTGGTACGACAGCGCGACTGTGCAGAGCGAGGCCATGGTCGACCAATGGATCCGCGAGCGAGGGAGTACGGCATGACTAAGCAGACGCAGGTGACCACATTCGTGAGTGGCGACGAGCGATTGGCCTCGCTCCTGAGCCGGCCGGACCTGGCGGCGGCGATCGAGGCCCGCCGGTCTCGTCTGCGGCAGGCCGACCGGGAGCACGCGATCGGGCTGGCCACAGTGCGCGCGGCCGCCCGGATGACGCAAACCGAACTGGCGCGGGAGCTGGGCGTTGGCCAGGCTGCAGTCGCCAAGCTGGAGAGCCGTCCGGACCTGCTGCTGTCTACCCTGCGCTCCTACATCAACGGTGCCGGCGGCCATGCCCGAGTTGTAGTGGACTTCGCCGACGGGCGGCAGGTCGAACTGGACCTCGACACCATCGCCGTGACGGCAGACGCGCAGCCAGACGTCGCGACACACAAGCGTGCCTCCGGCCCCAAACGGCGCAATCCTGCTGGTAACAAGGCCTAGGAGCTACGCGAGAAGATCCCGCTGACCTCCCGAGCTGACTATGACCTCCTAAGCACATGTTTTGATTCGCGTACACAACCCAAACAGCACGCACTGCGCGCTATTACATGGGATTCCGTGCATTATCGCGGGTAATACAAGCCTGCCGACTCAATCAGTTGCTACGTGTCCCCCGCGTACGGTCACTAGGGAGATGAACGTGCCCAGCACCGAAGGGCAGGTGCCCCCCGGTCCTGCTGCAGGCTGCTGAGCCAGCACGAACCTGGCCACTGAGCGCGCGGCGGGTTATTGAGCGGCGGCGGCTTTCCTCGGGCATTTGGTGCTGTCACAGTTGCATTCATGTCGATCCGCGATGCGTTGCGGCAGCGGGCTCTTGCAGGTGATGACCGCGCGGGGAGGTGGGCTCGTACACGTTCCCGAAGCATTCAGTACGCCTACGCCCGGCGTCATTGGAAATTGCTGAGTGCCTGGGCGCTCGGCATGTTCGCAGTCTCGATGCCCACTCTTTTGGTGCTTCGAGCGCCGGCAATGCGCGGGTTCGTACTCGGGTTGCTGACCGCAGGGGTGCCTAGCTTGCTGGCATTCTGGGTGGTGCAGGCTACGGGCACTGGACCGACGATGATGGGCGACCTTGGTGAGCAATGGACTGCAGGCGAACTGCGCAAGCTCCGCAAGCGTGGTTGGCGGGTAGTCAATCACGTCCTGCTCCGATCGTCGGACATCGATCACGTCCTCATCGGCCCTGGGGGGCTGTACGCGGTGGAGACGAAATGGCGGTCGGACGCCGCGTCGTTCGACGCATCGGACGACAGAGTGCTCGCCGCCGCCAGAAGTGTGACCGGGAGCGCGCGGAGCTTGCAGCTGTGGCAGAACATCAAGAACGTCGGGCGCCCGCAGGTCCATCCAGTGCTCGTTCTTTGGGGGCCGGGTATCGCGCAACGTGCGGACATCGCGCCGGTGCGACGACTTGATCAGTGCACCGTAGTTCTGGGACCGCACTTTGAAGCGTGGGCGAGGACGCTTGCAGGTGGCGAACTGACATCTGCTCAGGTTACTGAGTTGTGGACTGTCGTCGAGGCGCAGGTACAGATGCGGGACGACCGCGAAACCGACCCTCTGCCGCCGTCGCTTGAGCAGCTGTTCCGGCAGGCGTTTCTGACGGCTGCCGCGGCATCGCTTGCGGTCGTAGCGACAGGGCGGGTACTCCGCCATGTACACGGAACTCCCGTTGTCGTCGCCCTCGTCGCGCTCGCCATGTTGGGGGTTGTTGCACGGCGAGTGCCTCAGTTGCGCTACATCGGTCTGGCGTGGGCCACGGTGACGCTTTCCTTCGGTGTCGCCGTGTTCGTCGCCGCGATCGTGGACCGTGTGCGACTCAGTTGACTCGCGGAATCGAAACGTTAAGCGCGCTGGCCGACCGCCGAGTACGGAACTTAGTTACTTCGACCTGAAAAACCCGCTGGGCTGAGATCGAAGGGTCGGCGGCTATTGATCCGGGAGATCTCGATGTTCCTCCCTGGCTGGTCAGCTGGCCAGGGCTCCGATCTTGACCAGGTTGTGGGCGAGGACCCCGTATCCGGTCCAGATCCGGGCGCCTTCGGTGCCGTCTAGCCGGGTGCGGTCCCACCCGTAGCCGCGTTTGAGGCTGCTGATCCGGCCCTCGCTGCCGGTTCGCCACTTCACGGTTTTGCGGAACGCTGGTCGGTGTTCCTGCACCTGTCTGGCCTTGCCCGGTTTGCCTTTGCGGGGAATCACGACGTGCCGCACACCGAGGCCGTGCAAGAGGATGTCCCGAGTTCCGTGGAACTTCGGTGGCGGCCCGTTGATCGTTAGGCCACGCTGACCAGGTCATCATGGCAGGTGGCTCCGACAGTTTCGGCGACCTCGCGTTCGAGGGCGGCGCGCAGGGTTGCCAGGTGCAGGTGGCCGTTGACGCGACGGAACTGCTTGCCGGCCTCGACCATCCCGGCGGCGCACCAGCGCATCGCCATGTCCCCGTCGCGCCAGCGCTTGACGTTCGCCGAGCGTTGACGGCAGACCCCGATCATCGATTCGATGGCGTTTGTCGAGCGGAGCGTGCGCGCCAAGGTGGGTGGCACGCCGAGCCGCAGCACGGTGAGGGTCTCGGTCATACCCTCGCGCAGGCTGGCGGCGACCCGCGGGTGGGTCTTGTCCAGCTCACGGGCCAGCGCCTGGAGCTGCGCCTCGGCGAGCAGTGCGCTGTCGGCGTGGTAGGCGGCGCGCATCTTCGTGCCGACCGGCCCGCGCAGGTGCTGCGGGAGCTTGTCTTGAACGTTGCGGATCTTGTGTAGTTGGCACCGGGCGATGACGGGCCGGTCGAAGACATCCACGACGGCCTTGCGCAGGGCGCTGCTGCCATCGAGTACGACCAGGATCGGCTTGGTGACGTCGAGGCCGCGGTCACGCAGACCAACGAGCAGATCCGTTGTCAGGGTGGCGTTCTCGGTCGAACCCTCCACCAGCGCCAGCGGGTGTTTGGTGCCCTGCAGGTCGATGCCGAGCGCCACGACGCAGCAGGACTCGGCGAAGTGCACCCCGTCGATCATCATCGCGACCAGGTCCAGGCCGGTCAGGTCGGCACTGAGCAGCTCGGCGAGGGCGGTCTCGGTCTGGGCCACGAACTTCCGCGAGACCGCCGACCGGCTGGTGCTCGTCGCGACCTCGCTGACCTGCTGCCCGACCGGCTCCAGGCCGATCTGGTAGCGGCGGGTCGAGAGCCCGGCGAGCATCCGGTCCATCGCCATCCGCCCGAGGATCTCGGTACTACTGAACAGCTCATAGGCCGGCACCGGCAGCTCGCCGCTGCCGTCGGCGGCCCGGACCCGCGGCCGCTCCACCGGAACGCGCCGGCCGCCGAGGGTGACCGACCCGCGCTCGTGGCCGTGCCGCACCGCGACCCGGTCGCTGTCGTGCTTGCCCTTCACACCGGCCAACGTGGTCACGTCGGCTTCCATCATCGCGCTCATCACCTTCAACCATGCGCCGACCGCCAGGGCCAGCAGGCCCTCGCGCATGTCCCCGGCGATCTCGGCCATCGCCACGGTGACGTGCTCCGGCACGGTCAGCCCGTGCGCGTCCGGCGCATCGATCATCGACTTCTGATAGGTCTTGTTCACGGCGGTCCCCTTCTCGTTGAGTGTCTTGGCGGACGCCCAACACCTACCGCGAGGCAGGAGCTGAGCGGGGGACCGCCACCTCAAGTTCTACGAGACCCGGGACAACCTCCCGTGCCGAGGGTCCCCAACAGCAGCAGGCAGCAGATCTCGGCCTGGCGTAGGTGGTCGCGCAGCTCGTCACCGGCGAGGGCGACTACCAGCAGGGTCGAGACCACGGCGACCAAGCGCACCGCGCCGGTGGCCGGGTCGACGGCGAAGGTGCCGTCGTAGACCAGCCGGTCGGGACCGGCGAAGGCCACGGCGGCACTGGCTGCGCTGCCGAGCAGTGCGACGCCA
>JBBRGK010000289.1:0-4913 GCA_038240805.1 Dehalococcoidia bacterium
GGTCGGCGGGGGCATCGTGACGGAAGGGCGTCGCGATGATCGCGGCCAGGTCGCCGCCCGCTGCCTCGACGCCGGCTTCCACACTGGCGAGGTCGTTGTAGCTATAGCTCAGGATATTGGCGCGGTCTTCGGCGGTGACACCACCGGCAGCGCGCGGCGTGAGCAGGGGTGCGGCGCCGTGGTAGGCTCCCCGCGCAACCAGCACTTTGCCTCGGCCGGTCGCGGCGCGGGCGATCACCATGCAGAGCATCGTCGCGTCGCTGCCGTTCTTGCAGAAGATCACCCAGTCAGCCATCGGTGTTTTCGCGACCAGCAGCTCTGCCAGCTCGACGATGCGCGCTGAGGGAGCGTTCTGGCAGTCGGCCAGCGCCCGCTGCTGCGCTGTGGCCGCCTCAACGCGCGGATGCTGGTGTCCGAGCACGACCGGGCCGTAGCTGCAGAGGAAGTCGATGTACTCGTTGCCGTCGGCGTCCCAGACGCGGCAACCGAGGCCTCTTTCGAAAAACTGCGGAAAACCTGGTGGGAGTGGCCCGGCGTTCTGATGGCCGTACATGCCGCCCGGCAGAACGTGCGAGGCGCGCAGCCGCAGCGCCGCATCGTTGATGTAGCTGTGTCGTACGGCGCTCGTCATGCCGGCCTCCCACACTCTCTACTGTCCAGACATAGCCTCACTATATCGCCCCGCCAAACCGTTCGGTTCAGAGCGGCCTCGTTCGGCCAACCAATTTCTGATGGGCGCCAGCCAGACGGTGGGGAGCCGTGTTATTGCAGGCTGCCATTCCATCGGGGAGCGCGAACGGGTACGCTGCGGCTGACCACCTGCGCGAGGCGTTCTGCCCTGCGCTGTTCCCGCTTCCGGCCATGCCTCCGATTGATCCAACCTCATCCACAATCCACAAAGGAGCACACCGATGCCGAAAGAGATCCGCCTCGCGGCCCGACCCGTCGGATTGCCCAAAGAGAGCGACTTTCAACTCACCGAGAGCACGCTGTCCGAACCAGGTGACGGTCAGGTCCTGGTGCGCAACGTCCTGATGTCGGTTGACCCGTACATGCGCGGACGCATGAACGACGTGAAATCGTACACGCCGCCGTTTCGGCTTGGAGAGCCGCTCGAAGGCGGCGCCGTTGGGCGGATCGAACGCTCGCAGAACCCCGACTTCAAGACAGGCGACTACGTGTCCAACAACCTGGGCTGGCGCGACGCTTTCATCAGCGACGGCCGCGGGCTCAACCTTATCGACCCGTCGATAGCGCCGCTCACGGCGTATCTGAGCGTTCTCGGCGGCACCGGCTTGACCGCCTATGTCGGGTTGCTCGACATCGGCAAGCCGAAGCCGGGCGAAACAGTGTTCGTTTCGGCGGCCGCAGGAGCCGTCGGCAGCCTGGTCGGCCAGATCGCCAAAATCAAAGGCTGCCGAGTGGTGGGCAGCGCTGGCTCTCAGGCGAAAGTGGATTTTCTTCGCAACGAGCTTGGCTTCGATGCGGCGATCAACTATCACGACGAGAACCTTGAAGAAGCGCTCGCACGGCACTGCCCCGACGGCATCGACGTCTACTTCGACAACGTGGGTGGCGACCACCTTCAGGCTGCGCTGGGCCTGATGAATCCGTTCGGCCGCATCCCTGTCTGTGGCATGATCTCGCAGTACAACAACACGACGCCGATGCCAGGCCCGAACAACCTGACCAACGTCGTGCGCAGCCGCCTGACCCTGCAAGGCTTCATCATCTCGGACCACTTGGATCGCCGTCCGGCATTCGTCGCTGAGATGGGCAAGTGGCTCCGCGAGGGCACGATCAAGGGTCGCGAAACGATCGTCGAGGGGTTGGAGAACGCCCCGCGAGCCTTCATCGGCCTGCTGCAGGGCGAGAACACCGGCAAGATGCTGGTGAAACTGAGCGACTGAGCCCGACTGCTACTGCCCGGCCAGCGAGGTCAGCGCTTCACCATCCAACCGGCAGATGGTCCAGTCGTCGAGCAGGCGGGCGCCGAGGCTCTTGTAGAAACCGATCGACGGCTCGTTCCAGTTGAGCACCGTCCACTCGACCCGGCCGCAACCACGCTCCACGGCGATCTGCGCCAGGCAGGCGAGCAACGCTTTGCCGATGCCACGGCCGCGCCGATCCGGGTAGACAAAGATATCTTCCAGATGGAGGCCGGGCAGAGCCAGGAAGGTCGAGTAGGTGTGGAAGAAGAGAGCAAATCCGACCGCGCCGTCGCTATCCTCCGCGATCAATGCCTCACAGTAGGGGCGCTGCCCGAAGAGGTGCTCGCGCAAAGCCGCTTCGGTTGCCATTACTTCGTGCGATAGCCGCTCGTAGTCGGCAAGACCTTTGATTAGCTCTACCACCAGCGGCACATCGTCAGGCGTAGCCGCCCGGATTGTGACATCATCCCCGTTCACAGGCATTATGTGAACAGTCCTTCGGAGATACCCTCGGCGATCTGCTCATCGCTGAGTCCGAGCAGTTCGTGATAGATGTCGAACGTGTGCTCGCCGTAGGACGGAGCGGCTGTATATGGACCGAGCGGCGTGTTTTCAAACCGGGCCGGGAATCTGTCCGTCGAGCGGCGGCCCTGCACCGGGCTCTCCGTCTCGGTGAGCCATTCGCGCGCTGCCAGCTGCTCGTCGCGGCTCGTCATGTCCCGGGCGTCCTGCACCATGCCGGCGGGCACGCCCGCTGCCTGCAAACGTCGCATCGCCTGAGTAGCGTCCTGTTTCGCTGCCCAGACGCCGATATGCCGATCGACCAGGTCGCGTTGTCCGCGTCTGCCGGCCACCGTCGCCAGCGCCTGGTTCTCTGTAAGCTGCTGGTCTCCGACTGCATCGCATAGCAGGCGCCACTCCCGGTCATCTCGGGCAGTGATCGCCAGCCATTCATCGTTGCTGCAGCGGTACACCTCGTTCGGAACGAAGTCCTCGAACGGATCGCGGTTGCCGGCCGGCTGAGCCTCAACACCATTGTTCAGAAAGTCGATAAAAGCCGGGCCGAGCAGATAGGCACCGACCTCCAGCTGTGAGAGGTCGATGAACTGACCGCGCCCGGTGCTGCGCCGGGCCTCCAGAGCTTCGAGCGCCGCGAGCGCACCGGCAAGACCGCTGGCGTGGTCGTTGTACGACATGCCATAGCCAATGTCGTCCCTGCCGGGCAGCCCGGTGAGGTGTGTCAGCCCGCTCAGCGCATGGATCGTCGGTGCGTAGGTCACGAAGTCGCGCCAGGGGCCGTCCCGGCCCGGACCAGACATGCCGATATAGATCAGGCGCTCGTTCCATGCCTGCGCCGCCTCGTAGCCGATCCCCCAGCGATCAAGCACGCCGGCGCTGAAATTCTCGACGACCACGTCAGCCTTTTCTGCCAGTTGCCGGAAGATTTCAGTGGCACGCGGGTGCTTCATGTTCAAGGCGATGCTGCGCTTACCACGGTTCCACATCGCGTGATACGGATGCTCCGCCCCGTTCGTGCCCTGAGAGCGTTCTTCCGTCTGCACCTTGACCACGTCGGCGCCGAGGTCGGCAAGAATGCGTGTGGCGAACGGTCCTGCCAGGACCCAGGTGAAGTCGAGCACCCGCAATCCGGCTAGCGGCTTCCCACCGCTCACCGTGGCAGCCACCGGATTTTTCCGCGCGCTCCACGCGGCCTGCACCGTCTCTGCGGACGCAGGCGCTGCCGGTGGTGCCGGTAGCGGCGCGGGTGTGCCAAGCGGGCGAAAGAGCGGCCCTGGTATCTCTATCGGCGGGCCGTCCCATGCAGCGGATCGAAAGGAGCCGCGTGTCTGCAGTTGCGGGGTCTTTGCCGCCTCGGCCACCGAAAGCACCTCACCCCAGGCGAGCTTCTTTTGCTGGCCTTCCAGGAAGAATTCGTGGGCGTCTTTGTCCGCCGCCAGGGCTTGCAGGGCGGCCATCAGCTCCGGAATGCGTTCGGTTAGCTGCGCGGCGCCGGTAGCGATATCGGCCACGACCTCTTTCATGCCGACCTGTGCCAGCCAGCCAACCAGCGCCACCGTGCCTGGAACGAGCGTCACCATTACGTGCCCGTTGGCGCACGGCAGGACATCGTATGCACCCGTCCAGTGCAGCGCCTGCTGCCTGCGGTAGACGCCAAAAGGTTCCTCACGCTGCACACCGGGGAGGAGGTCCCGGTAAAACCAGCCCATCAACACCTGTTCCGTGCAGGAGATCACGGCTTCGTGCAGCGAGAGGTCGATCAGTTGACCACGGCCGCTGACCCGCGCCGCAACAACCCCGGCGAGGCCGGCGATCGCAGCGTAGAGACCGCCGACGCTAAACGCCTGGCGTCCCCAGCCGTTCAGCGGCCGATCGGGCTCGCCGTTCACCGAAAGAACGCCGCCCAGTGCGGCGGAGACCAGGTCGCTTACCTGCCAACCGGAACGAGGTCCGGTGCGGCCGAACGGTGTTAGTGAGACCTGTACCAGCGAAGGATTGATTGGCTGAAGGTCGGCGTAGTCCAACCTGAGAGCGGCCAGGCGGCCGGGCCGCTCCGTCTCGATCAGCAGGTCCGCCCTGGCGGCAAGCTGCTTAACCTGCTCCCTGTCCGCAGCGCTCTCCAGATCGAGCGACAGATGCCGCGTCCCGCCGTCGAACCACCAGTCGAGCACCCCGCCGCGTTCGCCAGCGGAACCGCGCATCGCGGCGCCGGGCACACCGGGACGCAGCCGCACGACGTCGGCACCGGCCTCTGCCAGCACCTTGCCAGCAAACCGGCCACTCTCGTCCGTCAGGTCGAGCACATGCAGGCCCACCAACGCTCCAGCGTCCGGCATCCAGCCCCCTCTTCGTGCCCGGCTCCCGTCTATACCTCGAGCCGTGGCTTCAGCGCCTACGGTAGCAGAGCAGCGACGAAGGCACGAACCGCTCTTGTCGGCAGGCACCAACGCTCCTACGATTGGT
>JBBRGK010000290.1:0-4907 GCA_038240805.1 Dehalococcoidia bacterium
CGAGCGATCATAGCAGCCGAGCACCATTCTGAGCGGCACGTACAGTGCCGGGATCGGTTCGGAAGCGGCAGGAAGTTGCTCCTCAGCGGCTGTGATACGAGAGCGTGACGCCATCGCCGCCGGTAGTAATGGCCAGATCGCGGGTGTCCTCTGCGGCAATTACCCGTACTCCGCTTTCGCCGGCTATGCCAGCAAGATCGAGTGACGTTGTAGAACGCCCGCCAACCACAACCGCAGCGGGGTGGAGTTGACGGAGACTATCCAGTGTCCGCTCGCCCGGTGGATAGAGGATCGCCAATACGTCTTCGCCCATCGGGTCCTGCCACCGCTGCAGTACATAGGCTACGGTCGCACTTCTGCCGGCGATGATCCGCCGTCCCGACAGCACCAGGCGGACTGCGCCGGTCCCGGCACCGTCCGTAAGCAGCGTCAACGAGTCTCCGCCGCCCATGTCGAGACCGACGCTACCGGTAGTTGCCGTGACAGCCGGAACCGCTCGTGTGTCGGCTGGGGACGGTCCTCCAGCAGCGGCAGGATAAAACACGGTGCCCGCGTGCACCGCCAGCGCGAGCGATGCTCTGTTTGCTGCTTCTTCGCCGTTCGTGGGCGAAGTCAAGAACAGCAACCCGTCGACCGTGGCACCGCTTCCCGCTGCGTTGTCAAACGCGATGCTTACGTTCTGGGCGGAGCCGCCACTGAGTACGAGAAATCGCGTGCCCGTTCGGCTGCGAATCAGAAGCACCATCTGCCCCGGGACATCCAGCCAGCGAACGGACGAGCCCGCCGTCCTTCGCACCGACCCCGCGCCGCTGACTGCGGGAATTACAGCAAGCATGGTCACGCCGCAGGCCGCTGCCACGTAGGCGTGGCGTCGGGATCCTCGGCCGGCTCGCGTCCCGGACGTGGCCGACGCCGAATCGCGTCGCGACCGATTGAACGTGGCCTTGCGGGACAGGAACCCGCACGCTTCGACAACGGCGTACCACCCAACCGCGAACGGCACGGCTGGCAAGTGAATCGGGATCCCCGCGCCGGGAAGCATAGCCAGCGTATGAAGGAACTGTTCGATGCCAGCGAGAAGAAGCCAGAGGGGAGCGGCTGCGAGGGCACCGGCAACGTGGCTCAGCGAACCGAGCAGCCCCGCGGAAAGCGCAAGTCCAGTAATGAGCGGTGTTAGCGGGATGACCACGGCGTTGGCAATCGGAGCGTAGGGGCTGATCTCGTGAAACGCGGCCACTGAGAACGGGAGGGTCGCGACGGTAACAGCAATACTCACGCAGGCCGCATCGGTCAGCGCCAACGCCACCGCAGAAACGACACCGGATGGCTCAGAGCCCTGGTTCACTCGCCGTCCAACTCCGCCCCATTGGTCACTGCTGTATCGAGTGAACAATCGGTGCACAGTCTGGTTTAGCGGCGGTGCGATCGTGGCGATGCCGGCCGCGGCGGCGAAGGTCAGTTGGAAGGAGATGTCTCCCAGTGCGGCCGGCGAAGCGATGGTCATCGCGGCGGCAGCCAGTATGAGGAGTGAGACGGTACTATGCGGCCGCCCGGAAAGCGCTGCGGCGCTCATCAGCAAAAGAAGGATCTCTCCGCGGACAACGGGTGGCCGGTTTCCGGTGGCGAGGCCGTATGCAACCGCCGCTCCAAGCGCGATCAGGATAGCTCTCCGCCTACCGGAGAACGGCGTAAGCAGGCTGAGCAATACGCCATACAGGAGGATGAGGTTAAACGCCGAAACCACCACCAGATGGCTCGTCCCGGTCCGGTTGAGATCGTTTCGAAAGTTACGCGGGAGGGTATGACTATCGCCGTATATGAGCGCGTCGGCGAACAACGCCTCTCGCGGAGCCAGCACAGCGGCGAGTCCCGCCCCGATCCGTGTTCGAACAGACTGCCAGAGCCGAATCGGCGCAGAAGGTGACGTGCGAGAAACCGGCGAAAGCCGCGGGAAACTCATACCCGCCGAGAAACCGCGCTGAATGAGTAAGTTATCGAACCCGGAGCCCGCGTCTGCGACAAGCGGCTCCAGCACGCCGGATAGAACGATCTCATCGTTCTGCCGCACGTCGGCTCCGGCCGGTAGAGTCAATTCGATCAGTCCATTTGCCTGCTCCCAATCGCCACCCTGATACATCGCGAGCGCGTCTACGGCGACGATAACGGAACCCGGATAGCGGTCGCCATTGTCGCGTGAACGGGCGAGTACGCGGACGGTCTCGCCCGCATGAGCGGCCAACGACGCGGTCGCGTGCGTCACTGGCAACGGCGCTAGGTAAACCACGGATATCGCAGAGACTCCCAGTGCAAATAGGAGGTGGGAGGCCCGGCGTCTGAAGGTTCTCGCCGGAATCAGCAACGCAAGGGCTGCTGCTGCCGGCACCGCAACAATCGCCGGCAGCCCGGCGGCTACCGCAGCGCCGGCGATCAGCCATGCCAGGGCGCACGCCATAATGGTCATGGCGACCAGTCCAGCAGCGGACTGATTGCATCAATCAGTGATGCAGTAACAATCTGTCGCGCGGCCAGGTCCTCGGCGGATGCAATCGGACCACCGGTGTGTACGGAGTCTTCGATTGCCCGGGCTGCCTGCGCGGTCATGCCAGGCAGAGCGAGCAACTCTCCGCGGCTTGCGCGATTGAGCCGGACAAGGCCGGAAGGCAGCGACAAATTCCGGCCAGGAACGTCCACCCGCTCCCCGTCAGCGATCCGTCGCGCCAGATTGAGACGGCTCGTATCCGCGTACTCCGCAGCGCCGCCTGCCGCTGACAGGAGATCAGCCAGTCGGGCTCCGGCGGCGATAGGGTAGACACCCGGATGCATGACCGCTCCGGCGATTTGAGCCGAGCGGGCTGGCGGAGAAGGCGGCGACGAGGCGACGACCAGTACCTGAAGCGTTCGCCGTGACCGGGGAGCGGTGACCAGCCAGGCGCTCGCCGCGCTCACGACAGCAATCAGGATGAGCATGGCGGGCCAGCGCCAGCCGGCAGGCAGCAACCGTATTCCCCTATGTGTACGGCGGGGAAGTCTGACGAGAACTTATGGCAAGTAGTTCATACAGTCCCGCAGCCTCAGGCGTCAAGGGGGGTAAGGGACGAAGTTGCACTTATCGAAAAGCAATGAAGAGCTATGAAGAGCTATACTCGATCGCGGTGCTCAGGCGGCCGGGCGGCCACTTCGCGTAGGCGGAGAGGAAAGTCCGGGCTCCTCCGGGCGAGGATGCCGGGTAACACCCGGGCGAGGCGACTCGACGGAAAGTGCAACAGAAACAAACCGCCGGCTCAAGGGCCGGTAAGGGTGAAATGGCGGGGTAAGAGCCCACCGGCGGCGCGGTAACGCGCCGGCCGGGCAAACCCCATCCGGAGCAAGACGAACAGGGGGCGAAACCCCCGTGTGCATCGCAGGATGCCACAGGGAAGCAGGTCGCCCGGCCAGCCCCCGGGTATGTCGCTACTGGCGCCGCCCCGCCTTGCGCGGGGTTGTGCCGCGAACTGTGCGGCAACGTACGGTCTAGAGAGATGGCCGCCTCCTCGGCTAGGCCGAGCAGACAGAACCCGGCTTACAGGCCGCTCTGAGCACCACCCTGCAACCACCTCGCGGGCTCGACATAGCGGTAATTCCGACTGAGTCAACCAAAGGGAGATGCCGGCGTCAGATATTCGCTCACGGCCCAGCCGAGATTGCCCAGCTTCAGCCAGACATAGCCATCGGCCGACACGGGGCCATCGGTGACGATCATAGATGTGCCGTCGGGCAGACAGGATACGACATCGGCGGCAGAACCGGGTCCGCTATGAACATTCAGGCAGTCGAAGGAGCCTGTGCCCGTTACGGTAGCGGTGCTGCCGATCGCGAGCCTTGTCGTGGTCACGATTGTTGGCGACGTTGATGACGCCGAGGTTGTCCCCGCGGAGCCTTCGACGACTCCGCCGAAGTCAGCCGTCCAATACCAGCCGTAGGTCGATCCGGGCACCCTCGCCCTCGCTACGCCGATCACTTTAGCCGCAATGGAGGCGTCAAGCATATTTGCGTTGTGTCCGGTGGACGAACGCCATAGCTCGAAGGTTGAAGCCGCATCCGACCCGCCAGCTGCAAGGTTCTCTGCAATCTGTGGATAGCTGTAGCCACAATCCTGAAGCCGCTGGCTCCAACTGCGATCCAGGTCATCATGGCCGAAATAGTTGTGGACACCGAGATCGTTGCTTTTCCAGGCAGCGGCTGCCATGAGCGTGCGCGAAACGGCCAGCCTTCCGAGGCCTGACTGGACGCGGTAGTCGTTGACTTTACCGATCAGCGCAGCTTCCTCGGTGTCAGGCGTGAAATCGGTGCGCGACGTGCTGCAGCCGGACGCAGCCACCGTAAAATCAGGCGTGACGAAGATGAACGACAGGGAAGAGAGGACACAGAGGCAGGCCAACGCCCACATCGCAGGGCGAATCTTCAGCTTACCCAGAGGCACGCCTATCTCCTCGACAGATGAAACCATATGGATGCTGGATATCCTTCAGTCTAACATTTCAGCGCTTCCAGGCGGCGCTCCACCGACTCCACTCCCGGGCGATGCAGTTCCATTGAGAGAGTATCGGATCCGCCGCTACAGTGAATCGTGAACATCCGGACGCAGCGCAGATGCCGGTCTCCCGGCGGGAGTAGAGACTCTTGTTGCTTTCTGAAATTCTCCGAGCGTGCGACATCCAGGCTCCTTCTGAACTGACTTCCCAACAAGTCACAGGAATCAACTATGACTCGCGGACGGTGGCGCCGGGCGCCCTGTTCGTTGCGATTGCCGGGTTTCACGTTGATGGCACCCGGTACGTGCGTGAGGCGCTGAACCGCGGCGCAGTTGCCGCTATCATCGAACTATCGGCGGTGCCGATTCCGGCGGATGTGGACCGACACCGCCTCAT
>JBBRGK010000291.1:0-4907 GCA_038240805.1 Dehalococcoidia bacterium
ATACCGCCGCGGTCGCCCCAACTGTGATACCGCCGACACTGACCGTTGCCGATGCCGCAGCGCCGATTCCGGCCACGGCAGAGGCCCCGGCTGTAGGAACGCCGCCCGGTTGCCCGGCACCGATACCCGCGCCAGCTGTGGAAGTCGCGCCTGCACCGGCGCCTCCGCCGGGCAAAGTAACCGTGGCTATTGCCGAGGGAGCGGTGATCACGGTCGCTACAACCGATGGCACTCCCACCGAGGGAACTGCCACCGAGCCAATCGGTATTGGAACGACGACCGTAACTGGCGGTATCTGGTCGTAACTACCACGCGCAGCGGGTGTGCCCGCCATACCTATAATTGCACCGGCGGTCACGACGGCCCCGGCAACGACAGTAAACGAAATGAGCCTTCGATTCATGGGGTCCTCCGAATGAGAACTGCACCCGATTGCTGCCTCGTGACGTGTTGTTCGCGGCCATCGGGGTCTGATTCTCATGGCAGTGGCTCCTTCTTCTCCTAACGCCTACATGTCCTGTGCACCTCCTCCGTCCTGGTTGTGTATCTCTGCTCACACTCTCTGCTCTTACGCATAGGAATAGAGGTGCCAGAATGACTAATAATTCGTGCTAAAATACAAACGATGGGAGTGTAACGAAACGCGACCATCGTGCGTTTAGGCGCCGTGAAAACGGCAGCATTATCGAGCGTGAACTGATTGGGGCGCCGGGTGTCGTCCCGGCGCTGAGGCTGGTTCGAGAGCCGGCTCGATGAAAGTCAGCGAAATTCTCAGGGCGCGGGTTGGCGTTGCCGAATCGCGTACTGGGCGCGGCCTTTGGCGAACAGTCTGCCTTTGCCGTCGGAGCAGTCCACGTCGACGACGGCAAGGCTGCGGCCCTTCTTCAGAACACGGCCCTCGGTCACGACGACATCGCCCAGTGCCGGACGCAGATAGCTGACGTTCAACTCCGCGGTACCGGCCATTACCTCATCGGGACCGACGAGCGAGGCGACCGCCTGAATGCAGGCGATGTCGATCAGCGTTGCCACGATGCCGCCATGCACAGAGCCGCCCACGCCGCCCAGGGTTCGGTTGCTGGTCTTCATCGTAATTCGGCTCTGGCCGGCCGGTTGCGCCTCAATGTCAAGGTCCATAAAGGCGTGAAACGGCTGCTCGCGCCAGCGGCGGCGCCATTCCTCAGACATCGCCTGACCGGCGTGGGCTGCTGTTGAATGCGATGGCGGCGTTGTGGAATGAGATGGAGCTGGATCGGTCACCTACTGCTCCTGCCTTGCTCCGCCAAAATTCAAAGGACTTCTCGAGACCTCGACGGTGTCTCCCAACCGGATCAAATTGATGGTCTTCGCGAGGTCTGGCGAGCCCGAGTAGTATGCGGGGAGGCCGCCGTTGCCGATTGGGGTCGCGAGGTCCCAGTGCCCAAGAGCCAGATAATCAGTTTGCAGCTCGTTCAACTCGTCCTGGTGAATTAGCCATGAGCGGTGATGGTCCTGGGGACCGCTGACCCAGTGGCCGTGCGCCATCGTTACGGTCCAGCGGCTGCTGCCGCGAGGGCGCGGATCTGCAAGCGGCGACATATCCACATGGTCGAGGTGCGGTCTGCCCCAGACTTCGAGGTCGAGATCGGGCAGCAGCGCCGTTTCGTTCACCGTGATTCCGAGCACTTCCACGTTAGGAACCTCTCCGAGTCCACCCCGCCGGTAGACGGAGCCGGCTGCCAGGCAGTCGTGGTTGCCGGGGAGGATGATGATCGGGATGACGGCA
Source organism: Dehalococcoidia bacterium (assembly GCA_038240805.1). Classification (GTDB taxonomy): domain Bacteria; phylum Chloroflexota; class Dehalococcoidia; order CAUJGQ01; family CAUJGQ01; genus JBBRGK01. The sequence continues at coordinate 1,766 of JBBRGK010000291.1, forward strand.
TCGTTCAGCGCACGGCCAACCCGGTCGATCAGGTCCAGCTTCACCCGGTTATGGTCGAAGATATCGCCGGCCAGCAGCAGCGCATCGGCGCCAGCGAGCCGGGCGGCATCGATCACGCTTGCCAGTCGCTCCAGATCCTCCGTCGGATGGTAGTCGGAGGCGAGATGCAGGTCCGAGCTGTGGGCAAGCAGGATTGAAGAGCGTGCCGGCTGCCGCTGGCCCGCGAAGGCGGGATCACTCGTTGTACGGGTCATGCGTCACCCCGAACCGGCGCGAAGGCACGGCTTCATCCCGAGACTATCGCACCGGCTCGGCAGGCGCCATCCTGCCCCGTTTTAGCATCGCGGATGCCTACGCCGGAACTGCAGCCGGTGTAAATGCGAGCGGCAGATGCCTGACGCCATGCATGATGAAGCCGGGAAGCGGCTCCAGTGCCTCGTCGCTCAGGCGCCGCAGATCGGGAAGCCGGCGAAGGATTTCGGGCAACGCCACCGCCGTTTCCAGGCGGGCGAGGGGCGCTCCCAGGCAGAAATGAATGCCGAGTCCGAAAGAAAGGTGGCGGTTCGGCTGGCGCCCAACGTCAAAGCGATCTGGCTCAGAAAACTCGGCCGGATCACGGTTGGCAGAGGCGAGCCAGACGACGACCGCCTGCTTGGCCCTGATTGTCTTGCCGCGAAGCTCGACATCCTCAGCGGCCAGGCGAATCGTTGCCTGAACGGGAGAACGATATCGTAGCGTCTCCTCGATCGCGGAGGGCCACAACGCGGGCTCCCGCTCCAGACGCTCACTCTGCTCGGGAAAGTCGAGCAGGCAGCGCACTCCGTTACCGATCAGGTTGGTCGTCGTCTCATTGCCAGCAACCAGCAGCAGGAGGCAGAAGCTGAGCAGATCCTCGAGCGTCAGCTTTTCGCCGGCGATCTCAGCAGCGAGAAGCGCGGAGATCAGATCTTCGCGCGGCGCGACGCGGCGCTGTTCGATGATTTCCGTAAAGTAGGCGCGCAGCTCATCAATGACTCCGAGCGGGACATCCTGCGGACCCATCGTTACGCCCGTGCCGAGAGTGGCGACGATGGCGTCGGACCAGTGCTTGAAGCGGGCGCGGTCCGCGGGCGGAATACCGAGGATCTCAGCGATCACGATCACGGGCAGCGGCGTGGCCAGGTCATCGATCAGGTCGATCCGTCCAGAGCGTGCCACGGCGTCGAGCAGCTCATCAGTGATTTGGCGAATGCGGGGCTCCAGCCGGGCGATCATGCGTGGCGTGAACGCCCGGTTGACCAGCTCACGCAGCTGGGTATGCCGCGGCGGGTCCGCGTTCAGCATGCTGGGACTCTGGCGTTGCATCTCGGGCGGAGCGACACGCTGCATCTCCGAGGAGAAACGCTTCGGGTCGCGCAGGATGACCCGGCAGTCCTCATACAGGAAAGCGCTCCAGATGCCGGGCGGGTCCATGAACATCAACGGCTGCATCTGCCGGCCCATAGCAAAGAACGGGTGTGGATTGTCGCGTACGGCCGGCGACTCGAAAGGGCTGGCTCCCATTCCCATGACCATGTTGATCGCTCCTTGTTTACCGGCTTCGATACAAGAAGCTTACCAGCGATAGGCTGAGGTGCACTGAGCGGATTCGGAGCGAAGCGTGATCTACACCAATGTTCGCTTCGAGTGGAGCGGCTCATGCCGACCGTAGCGGTCGAGCAAGAGCCGGATGAAGTTGGTTGCAGCTGGCAGCAGCGGGGTGCCGGTGCGGCGTACTACGAGGCAGGTGGTGCGGGTGATCGGTGGTAGGCCGACGACTTGAAGCTCGACCAGAGAGCCGTTCTCAAGCTCGGCGGCTACGGCCTGGCGTGGAACCATGCCGACCCCGTAGCCCATCTGCGCCGCAGTGCGAACCGCTTCATGGCTGTCGAACTCCATCATTATCGTGGGGTATACGCCGGCCTGTTCAAGCTCTGCATCGACATGGGTACGGAATCTCGACGGGGCCTGGAAGAGTATCATGTCCAGCTCCGCCAGCATCTCCAGCGGTAGCGGCGCCGGGAGCGCAGCGGCATAAGCCGGCGCAGCCACTGGAATGATCGGGTCCTCAAACAGAGGCGTGGACTCGAGCCGCGGATGTGAGACGGGGGTGCTCGTGAGCCCGAAGTCAGCGTTTCCCTCGATCAATCGATCCAGAACGCCGTCGGCGCGGGCCGACCAGACGCGGAGCCGCACGTCCGGGTAGGCTGCGCGGTAGCCGGCAAGGAGATGCGGCAGCGTGAACAGGCCGACGGTCGTGACGCAGGCGATTGATACCTCTCCCCGCATTGGATCCGATAGGGCTGCGACTTCAGACCGCAGGTGTTCGGCCTGGGCGAGGATGTGACGCGCGTGTGCGTACGTGGCCTGGCCGGTGGGCGTGAGATGAAAGCCGCGTCCGCCCCGTTCAACCAGCGGCGCGCCGAGGTCGCGTTCGAGCGCGGCGATCTGGCGTGTTACCGCCGGCTGGCTCAGATTGAGCAGTTCTCCGGCGCGAGTGAAACTGCCCTCTTCCACAACCCGCACGAACGTTTCGAGGTGCTGAAGCAGCATCAGAGGCACTCCACAAACTGCACGGCCGCATGCGTATAACGCATGGACAGTATAGCAAGTATGCATTGGACGTATACCGGGCACGAATGTACGGTTGATGTAACGGTTATTACGAAGGAGGGGGCTTCATGCTCCGGGAGATCGTCTGGAAGATTGGTGGCGAGCAAGGCCAGGGACTCGACCCAACCAGCGACGTGTTCGCAACTGTTTGCAACCGCATGGGCTACTGGGTCTACGCATACAAAACATTTTCCTCCCGCATCAAGGGCGGGCACACGGACTTCACCGTCCGCACGAGCCAGGATCGCAAGCTGTCGCCGGCGCCGAAGCTGCACATGCTTGTCGCCATCGACCAGGAGTCGATCGATATCCTCGTCGGCGATCTGCTGCCGGAGGGTGTGTTGCTCGCTGACAGCGCGTTCAACCCGAAAGCGCCCGACGGCGTGACGATGATCACCGCTGACCTGACCAAAATGGCGCGCGAACTTGGCAACCCCGTTTTCCGCAACATGATCGCTGTCGGCGCCTCTGCACAGGTGCTGGGCATTCCCCTGGAGCCGTTTCGGCAGTA
>JBBRGK010000292.1:0-4896 GCA_038240805.1 Dehalococcoidia bacterium
GGCAGGTAGCGCCCAGTGCAAGGGCGTACAAGGGGCGCGGACATTGACGCAGCCAGGGCGATCGTTCTGGGGACGGCGCATCCTTGCCGGATGAGGTCGGCAGGTCGTCGGTAGCGCCAGCGAGCCGAGAGTGGGCGCCAGTGACGCAACTGCGGACCCGCCCGAGGAATCGCAGGCGCTGCAAGCCGCGCGACCAGCAAGTAGATGAAGTACGTAGCACAGATACCTCCTTAGAATGGTGCTCACAAGGCTGATGCTCGCATTAGCTCCAACTCGTCCTTGGGGAACCGTGGTGCTTATTTCGTCTGACCCGGTGCTCCGCAATGTGCGTGGTTTCTGTCGCCGAAGCCGTTTCCCGGCCGGTTGCAATGCAGGCCGAAGTTCCAGGCGCTGGCGGACGATGTGAGCACAATGATCTGCACGCCGCCACCAGCGAGCGGGGCGCGTTGGTTCACACAGGGATCGGGTGCCGCTGTCGTCCCGCCGGGGGCGTTGCAGTCCGGCACCGCGGCGCCGTTGCGGAAGACCTGGACGCTGCTCGCCGTCTGCCCGGCGGGAATAATCGACGCATCGAGGGCGAAGCTGAGCGTCAATGGGCTCGCCGGCGTACCGGGCGGCGCCGCGATGTTGATCTGCTGGCCCAGCAGCGTATAGCCGATCGGTGCGGTCATGGTCGTGGTGGTCTGCAAGAAAGCGATATTACCAACACCGGGGCTCGTGACCGCAGCGATCACCGGTGTCGTCGCGCTCGGGACGGTCGCAATGCTGCTGCTTGCCGTCTGGCCGGGCGTTACATCCTGCGGCGGCGAGCAAAACGATCCCGCTGGCGCTGTCACCTGGATCGGGTTCCCGTTAAACGTCGCTGAGGTCCCAGAGGTCTGGGCGCCGATGATGTTGATCGAGGTCGTCATCACGGGCGTCTGGCAGGTGGTCGGGTAGAGCACGTAGGTGAAGCTGGCGGTGGCCGAAGCGTCGGGCGCGATCGGATACCTGTTAGTTTCATTCGCGACCACGGGATCGAACGACGCACCACTGAGCATGACCGTTGCCGTCGCCGGCGAAGGCAGGCTGTTGACCGTTGCAGTACAGGTGATAGCCTGTCCGACCTGAACTTGAGCCGGGCTGCATACGTCGTACACCAGGGCCCTGGCAGGCGGGGTTCCAGCAGGGGTTGGTCCCCCGTTTGGGGTCCCCATGGCGGATGAAACCACCTGTGCGGACAGCGACGGCGCGCTCTGGCCGCCCGCCCACACTGCTAAACCGATGGCGGCCACGAAAGCGATAGTGCCCAGCGCCAGTTGCGTCGATCGAATCCTGGATTGCATCAAATGTCTCCTGCCTGCAACGAGAGCCACCCTGTGGGGACCCTCCACTACTGCCGATGCTGTGTGGTACGAGCTTCCGCGGCGATCATCGGGTCAAGGTGCCTACCTTCCTGATCTGTATCCACCCCTGGGAGTCGAGGGGTCAGCGGATATCGATGGCAAAGCTGCGGCTCGGAGCATAAGGTCTACGCGTCAGAGGCACAACAATGGTCGTCTGCGGTCTGAGCTAAGGGGGAGCCTATGCCCGAACCGCGCCGCCGCCATCCCGGAAACTCACTATATTGTAACACGAATGAAAGAAGCCGGGGCCAGGAGGCTGGGTCTCGGGTCTGCGGTGCCTGTGCTGGACTGCCCCACGCAGTCGTCTAGCTGCCACCCAGACGATCGGCGTCTCAGCGGCTCTTTTCACCCTGAGATCACGCGGGGTTCGGCCGGATTTCAAGGTACAATGCGGGTCATGTCCAGTCCCCGCTGGACGACGCGCTCACTGAGCCGTCGGACTTAGGGAGCGCCGGGCGTGATGCGGGTCAGGTCCAGACTCCGCTGGCCGGTCGGTGTGACCGGCGCTGCCAACCCACGCCGGGCGCTCTCGGCGGCATCCCGCGCCTGCTGGTCCGTGAACGTGGTCGCAGTAGTCGGCGCCACGCTCCGCAGATCGACGACCTCCTGCACCGGCGGCTGCTCGTGACGCACGGCCACGACCTGGCTGACCTGGCCGTTCTGCGTCAGCCGCCAGGCACCAACACTCGTGCCGACTGCCAGTGCGACCGCTACACCGCCGGCTGCCAGCAGTAGCCATCGCCGCGGAGTCGCCTTCGGAGTACCGGTATAGGTCGTCATCGCTGTTCTCCTCTCGTGCCTGGGGCGGTCTTGCTGGCCGCAGCGGCACTGGACCCATAAGTACGGTATCGTTGAACAACACGGCCACTGTTCCAGCTCTGCATCAGTAAAGGTTCAGATTTGATTCAGGAGCAGGTTGACCCTGGTGACACCGCCCCAGCGCGACCGTCGTGGAGCGCGGCCCTGCGTGCCCTGCGTGAGGCGAGCGGCGTCTCTCAGGAGAGCTGGGCGGCGCAGCTGGGCTATAGCCGCAGCACGGTCCACCGCTGGGAAGCGGGGACCGTTGCACCGGACGCTGCGGCCGAGCAGGCGCTCGTCGTCTGCTGCGGCGAACGCCGTCTCTTCCGCCATCACAAACGCGGGCCGCTCGCCGGACAGACGCTCTCCGCCGACTGGCTGCATGACCTGCTGGCCGAGGCACGACGTGGCAGTGTGCCTGCGGTGTTCCTGCTCCGCACGACACCGGCCGTTGGTGCCGTGGTTCCAGTTACCCTGCCGATGCCGCTCACCAGTTTCATCGGCCGCGAAGCTGAACTGGATACGCTGGGTCCGCTGCTTGCCAGCAGCCGGCTCCTGACCCTGACTGGACCCGGTGGGATCGGCAAGACGCGGCTGGCGATCGAGCTGGCGCGGTGCAGGGTAGCGCAGGACGGCCTTGTCGTCGTCTTCGTGCCGCTCGCCACGGTGACCGACCCGGAGCGGGTGGCACCTGCCATCGCCGCTGCCCTGGATCTGCGTGAGGTCGAGGGGGTCGCGGCTGTCACCGCGCTGCAGGCCTATCTCCAGTCGAAGCGCCTGCTGCTGCTCCTGGACAACTTCGAGCAGGTCGTTGCCGCAGCGCCGCTGGTCAGCAGCCTGCTTGCCGGCTGCCCCGGCCTGACCGTGCTTGCGACGAGCCGCTCACCCCTGCATGTGTCCGGCGAGCAGGAGTTTGCCGTGCCGCTGCTTGCTGTACCGGAGCAGCAACAGTCCGCCTTGCCAGTGGAGCAGCTTGTCGGGGCGGATGCCGTGGCGCTCTTTGTGCAGCGGGCACAAGCGGCGAGCAGTGATTTCAGGCTCACGAGCCAAAACGCCGCCGCAGTGGTCGCGATCGTGCGACGCCTTGATGGACTGCCGCTGGCGATCGAGCTGGCTGCGGCACGCAGCAAGGTCCTGCCGCCGCAAATCCTCTCCGCACGGTTGAGCAGGAGCCTGAATTTACTCAGCGGCGGTCATCGCGATGTGGTGGCGCACCAGCAAACCGTGCGCGACACGATCGCCTGGAGCTTCGATCTATTGAGCCCACCGGAGCAGATACTGCTTCAGCGGCTGGCGGTGTTCGAGGACGGCTGCACAATCGTTGCGGCTGAGACGGTGTGCAACCCCGGCTGCGACCCTGCCCTCGATGTGCTGGACGGTCTGCTTTCGCTGTGCGATAAGAGTCTCTTGCGACGGAGCATAGCCAACGCTGAGGCGGATCTGCGCTTCAGCATGCTGGCGACGATTCACGAGTTTGCCCTGGAACGGCTTACGGCAGGCGGCGAGCTTGAAATCATGCAGGAGCAGTTCGCGGCCTACTGCACGGGGCTGGCGAAGCGAACTGGTGCAGCGATCCGCGGTCCGGGCCAGAAGCAGGCTCTGGCCGAGGTGAAGGCAGAACGCAACAACCTGCGAGCGATGGTGGTGCGGGAGATCGAAGCAGGCAGTGCGCAAGCGCTGGACGTGATCGAGCCGTTAGGACATTTCTGGTGGTTGAGTGGCTATGGTGATGAAACACGGCGCTGGATGGGTGCGCTTCTGGCGACACCGGTGGCAGCTAAGGACCGCGTCGTGCGAGCCCGGCTGCTCTTTATGGCTGGCCTGCTCCAATGGAGCAATACTCGCTACGAGGAGTCGACTGCCCTGCTCACCGAGAGTGTGGCTATCTGGCGCGACTACGCCGAGCAGGACATCGATGCGGCTCACCACCTCGCTGAAGCGCTGCTCTGGCTCGGCATCACGCAAACGCGGGTGGTTGGGCAAGCGCATGCGGTGGCGTTCGCTGAGGAGGGTTTGGCCCGCTTCCAACAGCTCGATGATGCGTGGGGGTCAGCGTTTGCATTGGTTGGCCTGGGCCTGACCCATGCGATTATGGGAGATGATACAACCGCGCGACCCTACACCGAAGCTGGCCAGCAGGCGTTCCGTATCGTCGGGGACCGCTGGTGGGCGGCAATTGCTACTTCGCATCTCGGCAGTTTTGCCTTCCACGACGCTGACTATGGTCTTGCGGGGCGGTACTGGCGGGAGACGCTTCCGATCTTCATGGAGTTCGGCGACAAACACCATTTCGCCTACGGCCTGTCGTTTGTGAGCACGCTGCTGTTGATGGATGGCGATGCGGTTGGGGCCGCCCGCCTGCTGGGCGCAGAGGAGATCATGCGCCAGGCGTACGCGGTGCCACGAATGCCTTTGTACGCCACGTCCTATCAGAAGCACATCGCTGCTGTCCAGCTCGTCCTTGGCGAGGCGAAGTTCGCGACCGCGTGGGCGGAGGGACGAGCACTGAGCGTCGATCAGGCGATGGCTGAGGCGCTTGCGGGCTTGCAGGCTTCCTGACCACATCGATTGCCGGCCGGCGCTGTGCGACGGCCGTGGCACAGTCCGAGCGAACGCTGAACGATCAGTGGGCGTTCTGGCCACCGACGCCGCAGCTCGCCGCTCGCACCAACGCCCTGCTGGAATCGGAGTTCGATCAGCTCTTCGACCAGAC
>JBBRGK010000293.1:0-4894 GCA_038240805.1 Dehalococcoidia bacterium
ATCGAGGGGAATTACATCCCAGGCCAAACGGTGCTTATTATCGACGACCTGATCAGCGGAGGCACCTCGATCATCGAGACAGCGGATCATCTGCGCGAAGCGGGCCTGCACGTCAAGGACGCGATCGTGCTCGTCGATCGCAAGCAGGGCGGCAAAGAGCGGCTACGCCAGCATGGCATCCGCCTGATTCCGATCCTCGAACTTGAGATGCTCCTCAACTGGGGCATGGCCAATGGACGCATCGACGACGAGGCGCAGTATCGGGCAAGCATCGCCTACCTGCACGCCAAAGATACGGCCACACGGAACGAGGCGGTCTGAGGCAGTCAGGCGTTCGACCGAGGTCGGTGCCCGCGACGGGTAGTAGCGCCGTCGCGTATGTGTGATAGCCGGGCACGCGACACGCCCGGTGTTATGGCTGGCAGCGGACGCAGAAAGGCTCGCCGGTAAACCTATGCCGGGGACGGGCTTTGCTACATCGCGTTGAGAAGGCGGCTACTCGACGGTCGTCGTCGAAGCCGGGAGCCTGGGTGCCGCGATTTCCACCGGCACCGCAAGCGGCGTCAGGTCCGCGTGGAGCTGCACCTTGATCTCCAGCGTCGGCAGATCAAGCGTCAGATCCATCCGGCGCGGAAAGTCATCTGCCTGGCCCGTGTACACGCTCGCGTCAAGCACAGCGCCCGCGAGCGCCGCTTGAGCTTCTGGCGCGTCTAGCTGGCCCAGGATTGAGAGGCTCTCTGCGGGGATGCCACACGCGGCTCCGAGGCTCCGCGCGAGGGAGGCGAAGCCCGCCAGTGCCGGAGCCAGGCTTGCGTGCACGGACAGAAGCGTTGTCGTCACGCCTCCGACAATGCCGCCATCGGTCTGCGCCACCGTGATGCCGGCGTCCGCGAGCGCCAGCAGTCCTGCGCCGCCACTCGGGATGAGCGGATGCAGGCAACTCGCGAGGCGGGTTTCCGCAGCACCTTCCAGCGATCCGGCGGGTCCGCTACCGGCCATTTCAGCGCCGAACCTGCCCACGAGCTCATGAAGACTGCCCGTCTCGTACGCGCCACCATCGGCGCTGGCATAGACAGCATCCTGCACGACGATGACATCCAGCGTGTGCCGTTCTGGCTCGGTGATCGTCAGGGCCAGGTGCGCATCGCCGGTGCGATTGACCACCAATTCGCCAATCAAGGCGAGCGGATCGCTGCCGGCAGACAACCTGGCGGTGAACCTTATCTGGATAGCAGCCGGGTTCGCTCCCGGCGCCCCTGCCTGTGCGGCAAAGGGGGCCAGGCTGCACAGAGCGACCGCGGCCAGGAGGAGCAGGCGCAAACCCGCCGGGAAGTGAATTCCACTGGGATAACGCATCGACATTCCTTCAGGTTAAGACGTATTTTGCCGCGCCGGCATGGGCGGCGCTGCCGATGGTAGCACATGCCATTCCGTCAGGGTGAAGAGGATGCCGTGCGGACTTTCAGCGCGTCGGTCAGCCGGTAGAGGCGGTCATAGACCGGCCTTGCCGCGTCTCCAAAAACTGGCTCGGGCCGAAAGTCGGTACTGTTGATGATGGCGGGATAGATCTGGAGGCCGGTGACACTGTGCGCATCGAATGTGACCCGCAGGATACAGGTGAGCACAGATGGCAGACCGAGATGGGAACGGTCGGCATCATCGAGGTCGAAAACGAAGTTGCCTAGGCTGTAGGCGATGACGCCACCATGGTAATACTCGATGCCCTGCAATACGTGGGGATGTGCGCCGAGGACGAGCGCGGCGCCGGCGTCGATCGCCGCGTGGGCCAGATCCTTCTGGATGCTGTTCGGTGCATCGATGTACTCGAAGCCGGCGTGCAGGGCGACGATCACCAGGTCGGCGCGCAGACGGGCCGACGCAACGTCGCGGCTGATCGCGTCGGGCGTTCCCCATGCGACGCCGGGCCGGCCTGCACCTGCCTCCAGGCTGCGCGCCACAAAGCCGGTCACGCTGTCGTCGGGCACGTTCACGTACGCGAGCCAGGCGACGCGGAGCCCGTTCACTTCCGTGATCACCGGCGCGTGAGCCGTCTCCGGGTCCGCACCGGCACCCGCGTGCAAAATGCCAGCTCGGTCCAGAGTGCCCAGGGTATCAAGCAGGCCCTGGGCTCCGTAGTCTAGTACGTGGTTGTTACTGACATCGACGACGTTTATCCCCGCCAGGGAAAGGCTCTGCACGGCGGACGGCGGCGCTCTGAACGTGTAGTCCTTGCGCGTCTGTACCCCCCGGTCGGTGAGTGACAGCTCAAGGTTTCCGAACCGCACGTCGCTGCTACGCAGTCGTTCATTGACACGGGCGAAGGGAAATTCGCTTCCGTTTTTCTCCACCTTTGCAGCGACGCCGCGGGCGAGCATGTAGTCGCCCATTGCATCGATGGAGACGGTTCCCGTCCGGCTCGGTGCCAGGCGTGCGGCGAGAGCCGGAGCGAGCTGTTCCACAGCACCCTGCACCTCTTTACGCTGCGGCACGAGCACGGTTTCGACCGCAAGCGGGTACGCGGGATCGTCGGGAAACTGCCCATCGATCCGCACTGCCTTGCTGGTGAGGCGTGGACCAGGCCACGCTACGACCACGGCCTCGTCAGTCCCGGCATCCGCCCCGGCGCGAAGCGCAGCGGCTGTATCTGTGCGCGCGGTCGGCGAAAGGCGTGCCTCGGGCCTGGCGGCGAGCCCTCCGAATGATGCGAGTTGAACCGGATCGGCCACTGCGAGGCGGACGGCGCGGCGGGAGCCCCCTACCTGGCTCCAGTCGGTCACGACACCGGAGAGCAGATCAACGACCTGCGTTGAGCTGAGATCGTCGGGAGTCAGAGTCATGGGCAGCAAGATCGCCAGCGGCTGCCGCCGAATGACACCGGCCTTTTCGGGAGCTGCTGCGCCGGGGTAACGCAGCACGACTATGAGGTCAGCGCCCGACTTCGCGGCAGCATCGGCATCCGCGACACTTTGAACCGAGAACTTGAGCTTCGGATTTTCGGTCGAGAGCGACTGCAGAGCTCCGCCGATCTCATTAAGCAGTGCAGCCGGTACGGCGATCTTCAGCGAGCCGGTGAGGGTCAGCGGCGGTGCCGGTGTTAGCGGAACGGATGGCGGAATCGCCGCGACTGCGACACCTTGCGGGTCAGTGTGTGCGGTAGGTGAGGCGGAGGGCGGCACGGGCGGCGCAAGTTTGATCACGACCCGGCTGGACGTGGCGTTGCCGCCGCAGGCAACGGCGATCAGGCAAACGGCAAGAAGTGCGATGAACGGCCCGCGCGCAAAACCACTTAGCGGTCGACCGGCCCCTCGTCCCACCCGTCCCCCGAATGTCCGTATGGCAAAAACCCGCAGCCCGTGCGTCAGTGTATCACAATAGTTTCAACGTCCAGACGCGTTGAGAGGGCTGCTGGCCGGCACCGTACGGTTGGGCCGTTTTGCCGGCCTGCCTGCCCGATGCTACGATCCTCATGCCCCCGCATAGAAGCAGCCGTCCGGAAAGAAGACCACCTGATACCTATGCACAAAGACCTGGCCGCCACACTATTTATCGCCGCGCTCACTGTGGGCGCCGGCTGCACGAACTCGAAGCCCGGAACGCCTACCGTCGCCCATCAGAACACGGTGGCATCGCCTGCGATTCAAGCCTCGAACGTCCCGGCAGGCACTGCAGTGTCAGCGGCAGCCACTGCCCGGGCATCGGCGGCTTCGACAGGCGCGGCGTCGACGTCGCGGACGGCGGGAACTGCGGCAGCCAGGCCAGCAACAACGGCCGCAGGTACTGCAAACCGGCTGGCGTGCTTCGACGGCGTGAGCGCATATCGCTTCAGCGGCCATTTCGCTCTGGCGCTTGCTCCCGGCACAGGCAGCCAGATCGGCGCGCTCAGCAATCTGCTCACGGACGTTGCTTTTGATGGTGCGTTCCAGTCACCCGATTCCACAACGCTAAACGTCAAATTCCCCGGCAACGCAGGCACGCAGGATTTGGAGACGGCTCGCGTGGCAGGCAAGTTTTACCAGCGGACCGGTCAGGGCGCCTGGCAGCAGAGCACCGGGGCCGGTCCGATCATCGGTGCGATCAGCCGCGTTGACCCGCGCACGCTGTGCAACGAGTCGCTGGCGCAGGTGGACACGTCGGGAGTCAAGCCAACAGCAGAGCCATTGAACGGCATTCAAACATTGCACTACATCTTCGGCCCGACCGACCTCGCTCGAAGCCCGGGGTTCTTCGGCGGCGATCGGGGCGGAACGCCTGAGGCCGGAGCCACTCCGGATGCCGCTCCGCAGGATACCCATCTCGAGGTGTGGATCGCGACGCAGGGCGGCTACCCGGTCCGAATGGTGCTCGGCAGCGGATTCGGCGGCGAAGGCACGCTCAAGGTCGTTGTAGACATTAGCGACGTGAACGGCAACGACATTGCCATCAAGGCGCCGATCTAGATGACCACGATCGTGATTCTTGCGCTCCTGTTCATGGTCAGCGCTACGGGCGGCGTGACCGTATACCGGCGCACGCTCGGTCGCGGCCCGTTCGCTGGCACGTCCGGCCAAGCGTTGCGCCTTGCCTCGGTGCTGGGGGCATTCTTAGGTGTGTCGGTCGCGCTCGCAACAGTTCTGCTGGTTCTAGCGCTTCGCGATCTTCGCTGAACCCGACTACAGCAGCCGGCGAATCGGCTTACGGCCCGGTCGCGGATCATAGTTGGACTTGAACATTTCCAGCTTGTCGCGCTCGATCAGGTACTTGCCGGCGAACAGCACAGCCGGCACCTTTTTCTGCTTAATCAGACGGCGCAGGCTCTGCGGATGGATCGCAAGCAGACGCGCGGCCTCAACCAGGTCGAGGTAATTCTCGAAGGGCGTTGACATCACCTTCCCCCGGTACCATGTCGCTCACTGCC
>JBBRGK010000294.1:0-4867 GCA_038240805.1 Dehalococcoidia bacterium
CGCAACCTGCAGAAGCAGCGTCGATTTTCCGATTCCCGGATCGCCGCCGATCAGGACCAGCGAACCGGCAACCACTCCCCCGCCGAGAACCCGGTCGAACTCCTGGATCCCCAGCGGCATGCGGCTATGTGCGTCATCGGTCAGGGTAGCGACCTCGACCGGCTCAACGCTTGGCCGGAGCACGGAGGGCCGGCCCGGCGAAGTGGACCGCACGTTGCGCTCCACGAACGTGTTCCAGGCGTTGCACTCCTGGCAGCGCCCCTGCCAGCGCACGGACTCCAGACCGCATTCCTGACAGATGAAGACCGCTCGTGCCTTCTTCGCTTCAACCATCGGTGCGCCCTCGATTCCGGTCGAAACCGTACTCAGAATGTTTGTTCTAGTACCAGTATATCACTCGAAGTCGGCTCCGCCGGCGCCAGAACACTGCGGCAGCGGACGCCAAAAAGGGGCGGGATAAACCCGCCCCTTTTTTACTCGAATTCGACCGGCAGATTAGGCGAGCGCGGCCTCCGCCATGCCATTAAACACCAGTCCGTCGTCATCGGCGTCGATGACGATCTTGTCGCCGATTGCGAACCGCTCCTTGAGCAGCGCCTCTGACAGCTTGTCCTCGATCTCGTTCTGGATCACCCTGCGTAGGGGTCGAGCGCCAAAAGCCGGTTCGTAACCCTTTTCGCCAAGCCAATCCTTCGCCGCCTCGGTGACCTCCAGCGTCACACCCTTAAGCATCAACTGCCTCTCCACATCGCGTAGCTGCAGATTGACGACCTGACGGATGTGCTGCCTGGTGAGTGCGTGAAAGACGACGGTACTGTCCAGCCGGTTGAGGAACTCAGGCTTGAAGACGTTCTTCATCTCCGCCAGTACTTTGTCCCGCATGCGGATGTACTGCGCGTCGGCGTCTTTCAGTTCGTCTTCTTTGACAAAGCCGAGGGCCGAATTGCGACGGATCAACTCTGCACCGACGTTTGAGGTCATGATGATGATCGTATTGCGGAAATCGACACGCCGCCCCTTGGCGTCCGTCAGGTGCCCCTCGTCGAAGATCTGGAGCAACATGTTGAACACATCGGGGTGTGCCTTTTCGATCTCATCGAGCAAGATCAGGCAGTACGACTTGCGCCGTACGGTGTCAGTCAGCTGGCCGCCATCGTCGTAGCCAATGTAGCCGGGAGGGGCACCGACCAGACGCGCTACGCTGTGCTTCTCCATGAACTCGCTCATATCGAGCTTGATCATGGCGTCTTCCGCCCCAAACATGAACTCGGCTAACGCTCTGGCAGTCTCCGTCTTGCCGACCCCTGTCGGACCCATGAACATGAACACGCCGATCGGGCGGCGTGGGTCTTTCAGTCCAGCGCGAGCGCGACGCACCGATCTCGCGACGGCGGTGATGGCCTCGTCCTGACCAATGACCTTGCTGTGCAGGCTGGATTCCATCTGCAACAGCCGAGCCGACTCCTCGCTGGCGATGCGGGCGAGTGGAATGCCGGTCCACATGCTGACAACTTCAGCGATGTCTTCTTCGGTGACGGTCGGCTTGGAGTCCTCCCGTTCAGACTCCCAGCCTTCTTCCATTTTTTCGATCTTCTCCTGCAGCTTGACCTCGCGGTCGCGCAGTTCAGCAGCGTACTCGTATTGCTGGGAGGAGATCGCGGCATCCTTCTCTCGGCGCAGGCTCTCGAGCCCCTTCATCGCCTCTTTCAGCGATGGCGGTGTCGATGACTTTCTGATTCGCACACGAGAGGCCGCTTCGTCTACCAGGTCGATAGCCTTATCAGGGAGGAAGCGGTCGGCGACGTAACGAGAAGCCAGCTCAGCCGCAGCTTTGAGCGCATCGTCGGTGATCACCAGCTTGTGATGCTCTTCGTACTTTTCCTTGATTCCCCGCAGAATCTCGATGGTTTCCTCGACGCTCGGCTCCTCGACCAGGATCGGTTGGAACCGGCGCTCGAGCGCTGCATCGCGTTCAATGTGCTTACGATACTCATCGAGGGTTGTCGCGCCGACGCACTGCAGTTCGCCGCGGGCCAGGGACGGCTTCAGGATATTCGCGGCGTCCACCGCGCCTTCTGCGGCTCCTGCGCCGACAAGCATGTGCAACTCATCGATGAACAGCACACAGTTCGCCGAGGCCTTGATCTCCTCGATAACCTTCTTCAGCCGTTCTTCGAACTCGCCACGGTACTTCGTGCCAGCGACCAAAGAGCCGATATCGAGCGTCAGCAGCCGCTTGCCCTGCAGCGTCTCCGGGACTTCGCCGGACACGATTCGATGGGCCAGCGCCTCAGCGATGGCAGTTTTACCTACGCCCGGCTCACCGATGAGCACCGGGTTGTTCTTCTGACGGCGTGAGAGGATCTGGATCACCCGCTCGATCTCTTTGTTACGCCCAATGACAGGATCGAGCTTGCCGGCACGTGCCGCCGCCGTAAGGTCAGTACCGAGCTGATCGACGGTGGGGGTGCGCGTCTGAGTGCGGCTCGACGTGTGCTGGGCACCCTGGGGCTGATTGGCGGCAAGGATTCTCGTCGTCTCAGCCCGCACGCGCTCCAGATTTACACCGAGCGATTCCAGCACACCTGCGGCGATGCCTTCACCTTCGCGGACGAGGCCGAGCAGGAGGTGTTCGGTGCCGATATAGCCATGGTTCAGGCGACGGGCTTCGTCCACTGCCAACTCAATGACTTTCTTCGCCCGCGGCGTCAGACCGATCTCGCCAAGTACAGCGCGGTCGCCGCGGCCGATGATAAACTCGACCGCCGAACGCACCTTATTCAGCTCGACGCCAAGATTGGCGAGCACTTTGGCGGCCACGCCCTCGCCCTCACGGACCAGCCCGAGCAGCAGGTGTTCCGTGCCTATGTAGTTATGGTTGAACCGTTGCGCCTCTTCCTGAGCGAGTGTCAGGACGCGGCGGGCGCGTTCACTAAATTTGTCGAATCTATCCGCCATTGTTGTCTCCGTTGCCCGACGGCTGTTGCGGGCGCGCCGTACCCCCGCGTAGCCCTGCCGCGGACAGAAAATTGGTCTCCACTATTATCGTTCTTTGGCCGCTCCTGCGCCATCGGCCCGCTCATGCGTTCCGTCCTCTTGATCACGCTCTTCCGTTGCGTGTCCTTGAGGTTCGAGATCCGGCTGTTGCGCCGGCGCCTCCGCCGCTTCTGTGACAGCTATCGCCTCGGTCTCCTTGGCCGCCGGTGCTTCAGGCTCCGCAGCTTCCCGGGCAACCTCCGAGACGACCTCCGATACCTCAGAACTCTCGGTCGCAGGCGGAGCCGGCGCTTCAGCCACAGGAGACTCATCGGGTCGCGGCTCGGGGGCTCCGCCCAGGCGGGCTTCGACGTTCTCGAGCACCTCCGGCGGGATATGGGCGACGGCGCCTTCGCCGTCAAACTCCCAGCCTTCCGCTTCCGCCTGGTCTCTTGCGGCTTTGAGGCTCAAGCCCAGACGATGGCGATCCCGTTCGATGCGCACGATGCGCAGCGGTAGCACGTCGCCTTCTTTCACCACCTCTTTCGGGTGGGTGATGCGGCGGTCGACAAGCTCTGAAACGTGGATCAGTCCCTCTACGGGGCCGTCGATCCGGGCGAAGGCGCCGAAAGTCACCAGCTTGGTGACGCGGCCCACGACCATCTGCCCCTGACTATAGCTATCGGCGATCTCTTCCCAACGTTCCGGTTTGGCGCGGCGCAGTGAGAGCGCAATTTTTTTGGTTTCAGGGTCAACCTTCATCACGTAGGCGTCTACTTCATCGCCGACGTGGTAAATCTCCTCGGGTGAGCGGTTTCGATCCCAGGAAAGCTCGGAGAGGTGCGCAAGACCATCGGCGCCGCCGAGATCGATGAAAACGCCAAAGTTGCGGACGCTCGTGATCCGGCCACGGCGAATTTCGCCTTCGCGCAGCTCGGCGAGCAGCCGGTCTTTCTGCGCCGTTCGCCATTCCTGCAGTGCCGCCCGCTCGGAGAGAATGACCCGGTTGCGCCTGCGGTTCAGCTCGATGACTTTGACCCGCAGTTTGCGCCCCGACATTTGAGCCAGCGACGCATCGCCGATCTCGCCATCAGGGGTATCCGGCCGCACGCCAACCACCTGCGACAGCGGGACAAAGGCGTTGACGCCCTCGACGTTTACCAGCAGACCGCCTTTGTTGTAGCCGGTCACCTCTGCGTCGAAGCTTTCGCCCTCATCAAGCCGCGTTTGCAGCACGCGCCAGCCGCGCTCTCCGCGAGCACGATCGATCGAGAGCAACACCTGGCCTTCGGGCGTCTCAGGCTGAAGGATATAAGTGAGAACGGTTTCGTTGAGCTGTAACTTGCTGGTCGGGTCGGCGCCAAGCGAGTGCATTTCTCCGGGAGGAATGATGCCCTCGGATTTGGAGCCGATGTCAACCAGCACGCCATCCCGAAGAAACCCCATGACCGTACCTTCTACCACGTCGCCGCGGCGCAAGGTCCGGAAGTCGAGGCTCTCATCTTCGAGTAGCGACTCCATGTCCTGGAAGCGGTCCTCGTCGGTCAAGTCCAGGACTCCTCCACTCAGGTAAATGGGTATGGCTTACCGGCCTCTGTTCAAGAGACAGTGGTCCACGATGCAGATTCTAGCAGATAGGTATGGGGAAGGAAAGTAAAGCAAGCCGGGTTCGACGGGTTCGGCCACCGCCGATCGTAGCGCGACTGCGTCTTCAAAGAGCCCATGAAGCGGCTGATGTAGGTATCGGGGAAAAGAACGAAGCCCCTCCTGGTTAGAGGAGGGGCTTCGATGAGTCCTGGCAGCGGCCTATTTTCCACACCCCCTCGCGGAGGCAGTATCGTCGGTGCAGCGATGTTTCACGGCCGTGTTCGGGATGGGAACGGGTGGGTCC
>JBBRGK010000295.1:0-4849 GCA_038240805.1 Dehalococcoidia bacterium
GATTGCGCCAGCCGGTGGAGGGAACCAGGGATGTCGTCGGCGATCAGCCGGTACGAAACAGCGATGTCCCGCCCGGCCAGATAGCGAGCTTCGATAAGCCGCCGCGAAGCGACGCAACGCTGACCTGTGGCGAGCATGAGAATCAGCCGTCCATCCAGCTGGCGACGGTGACGTCCATCAGTGAGATAACGGAGCGCGGCGCGGGCCACGGCGCTTCCGTCATAGGGCAGAAGAACGGACATCAGTCGATCCTCGACGAAACGCCGCTCGTCACAATCATGCCTTGAAAATCGATACTCACGAAATTCTTATACACGCTATCTACGGAATCGACAATTGGAGGAAGTGCCGAAAGGCATAGAGAACAGAAGCCACTGACAACAGTTTATATGTAGGCGATACGGATTTACCGTAACGGCGCCGCCTTTACCCCGCGTCGAGGGGAATAGCTGCGCCGCTGGTAGGCTATATTTGTAGCCATCCCTGGCCAACAAGCACGCATCCCGAGGGCTCTATGCGACTCTGGGATCAACACCGACGGTTCACCGCCCGCACGCACACGGAGTGGCACCGTTGGGCGCTGGGATGCGCAGCCAGCACGCTGTCGGTGGCGATCACCGTGGCCCTCCTGCGGCCGTTTCGGCGTGACATCGGGCTGCTGAACATCGCGCTCTTGCTTCTGCTGCTATCCATGTTCAGCGCAGCGGCCGGCGGCTGGGTCGTCGGACTGTATACCTCACTGCTCAGCAACCTCGCTTTCAACTTTTTCTTTGTCCCGCCGCTCTATCGACTGGACGTTGAACGACCCGACAACGCTCTCGCGCTGGCCGTATTCCTGCTGGTTACGTCGATCACGGCCGGATTGCTGGCGCAACGGCGACGGAGTGCGGCGGAGGCCGAGTTGCGGGCTGCCGAAGCGCAGCGGTTGCTCGCTCTGAGCGAACAGAGCGCTCGGGAAGCCGAAAAGCGGGCACGAGAGACGCGGACGCTGCTCGCTCTCAGCCGCACGGTGACCGACCAGCCGCTGGAACGTATTCCGACGGCGATCAGCGAGGCAATCGTGCGCGATTTCCCTGTCAGCGCCTGCAGCCTCTACCGGCTTGACGGCGGCGAGCTTGTGCCGATCGCACATGCAGGCGAGGGAACGAGCGCCCTCGACCGTGCCGAAATCAGCGTCGCCCTGCATACGGCGATCGCCGGCGAATCTATCGGTATCGGCGGCCAGTCCTCTGTCCCGAACCGTCAGCAGCCGCCGCGCCGGGAAGTACGGTCAGACCGTTTTTTTCTCTCGCTCGGAGTTGAAAACAAAGCAGTCGGCGTCCTGCGCATCCGCACGTCCAGCGGCGCGTTGACCAGCGACGACGAGAAGCTACTGGCAGCCTTCTGCGCCAATGCTGCAGCGACGCTCCAGCGTGCCTCGCTGGCCGTGGCGGCGCAGTCAGCCGCTCTGACCGAAGAGAGTTACCGGCTCAAGTCGGCGTTGCTTGCTTCCGTTTCGCATGACCTGCGAACACCCCTCACCGTGATTAAGGCCGCAGTCGTCAACCTGATGGACCCCGCCGTACACTGGAGCGCAAGCGCACGCGATGAGTTTCTCAGCGCGATAGACGCTGAGGCAGACCGGCTCGGCCGGCTGGTCGCAAATCTGCTGGACGTATCGCGGATCGAGGCCGGCGCGCTGCGGCTCGATCTGGATTGGAATGACCTCGGCGAACTGCTCAGCCGGGCAGTGGACCGGTTGGAGCAGATCGCGCCGGACCGCCGCGTACATCTGGTACTGGAGAATCCATTGCCGTTGCTCCGCTTCGATTATGTCCAGATCGACCGGGTGCTTGCGAACCTGCTGGAGAACGCCGCCAAGTATTCACCTCCGGGTTCACCGATCGAACTGCGTGCCAGGGCCGAGTCCGACCGGATCAGCGTTAGCGTGCGTGACGAAGGAAACGGGATTCCGCGGGGGGAGCGACGGCGGGTGTTCGAACCGTTTTACCGCGCCGAGCAGCGACAAACTTCGGCCGGCGGCACTGGACTTGGCCTCGCGATCACCCGGGGTATCGTCCAGGCACATGGCGGCCAGATCCACGTTGATGACGGCATCGCCAGCATCTTCACATTTACGCTCCCACGCGACCGTGTCGGCGAGCAGCTCACGGTTGCCGGCGAACTGCCGTCGATCGAGCCAGCACGGTGACGTCGAGCAGATGCACCGCGGCGTGCAGGAAGCTACGATGAGCGGCGCTCGCATCCTCGTGGTCGATGATGAGCAGCGTGTGCGTCGCCTGCTGCAAACGGCGCTGACCGAGCGCGGCTACGACGTTTCCACGGCAGCCAGCGGTGAGGAAGCGCTATCGGTGATGGCACAACGCCGGCCGGACCTCCTATTGCTCGATCTGGTCATGCCCGGTATGAGCGGCCTCGACGTCTGCCGTGCAGTACGCGAGCACTCGCGCACGCCGATCGTGGTCCTCTCGGCGCACGGTGAAGAGAGAGACAAAGTTGAGGCGCTGGACCTGGGCGCCGATGACTATCTGACCAAGCCGTTTGGCATGGAAGAGCTGCTCGCCCGCATCCGGGTGGCGCTGCGGCATGCTGTGAACGGTGGCAGCCCCACCGAGGCCACCTACGAGAGCGGCGATCTGCGGGTTGACTTTGTGCGCAGACAGGTCTGGAAAGCCGGCGTCGAGGTTCGTTTGACCCCGATCGAGTACGAGATCCTGAAACATCTGGTGCAGCATGCCGACCGGGTGCTAACGCACGGCCTGATCCTGCGTGCCATTCGCGGACCAGAGCATCGCGAGGATAGCCAGTACCTGCGGGTTTTCATCTCGCAACTGCGCCAAAAAGTAGAGACGGACGCGACCCGGCCCCGGCATATCATCACAGAACCCGGCGTCGGATACCGTTTTCAGTCGCAAAGCACGCCGCCGGTCTGATCTCGCAATGCCTGTATGGCGCGAAGCGGCTATCTGCTGTTCGACCTCATCCTCCGCGGCGTGGTACAGTCCCTCCCGGCTGGCCCCGGACTTGAACAACCAGAGGATGGAGCATCATGACGAACCCTGCCAGTAACGCCGCTGTTTCGGCCGTGTCTTACGAAGGCATGATCGCCGAGACGGTGATGATCCGCGGTCAGAACGGCGATCCGGTCGAAGCCTATTACGCGCGGCCGCTGGGCGCCGGTCCCTTCCCGGGAGTCGTGGTGATTCACCACGCACCCGGCTGGGATGAATGGTGCAAAGAGGTGACGCGCAAACTCGCCTACCACGGCTACGCGGCGATCGACGCCAACCTCTACTTTCGCGGCGGTCCGGGCAGCCCGGACGATGTCGCGGCGCGGGTGCGGGCGGCCGGCGGCGTGGGGGACGATCAGGTGATGGGCGATCTCGCAGGCTCAATGGAGTTCCTGCGCATGCAGCCGTACAGTAACGGCAAAATCGGCATGATCGGCTTCTGCTCAGGCGGCCGCCACACCTATCTGGCGGCCTGCAGGCTGCCAGGCATCGACGCCGCAGTCGACTGCTGGGGTGGCAACGTGATCGTTGATGACCCGAAACAACTCAGCGAGCTGCGGCCCGTCGCGCCGGTGGATCTGACTGAGAACCTCACGGCGCCGCTGCTGGGCATCTTCGGCAACGACGACCGCAACCCGACCCCCGATCAGGTGAACCGCACCGAAGAAGTCCTCAAGAAGCTCGGCAAACGGTACGAGTTCCACCGCTACGACGGCGCCGGCCACGGCTTCTTCGCCACCGATCGCCCGGCGTATCGCCCCGAGCAGGCCGTCGATGCGTGGGGAAAAGTCTTCGCCTTCTTCGAGCAGAATCTAGCAGTGCAGGCATAGGCATTCTCTGCGCAGGAGCAAACCATGTGTACGTACATTGTTGAGAAGGCCGAAATCGTCGGCAGTGCCAAAGGGCCGAAAGGCTGGATGAAGGTGGACACGGCGAACGTCTACTACGACCATCCGTATCACGCGCCTCTGGACCATGCACTCAACATCGATTTCGTCAACGCGGGCGGCGGAGCGGGCGACCGTGTCGCCGTCGAGTTAAGCGCGGACTCGGCGCGGGCGCTGGTCAGCAAAATCCTTGCCGCACTGGAAAGCGGTGACGCCGAACATGGTGTGACAGCCGTGGTATCAGAGCCGGGACGTTAACCCGGCTTCAGCTCAGCGAGCATCTTCTCGATCTGCTGCGCGACCAGGTCGGGCGCCTGCATCGGGATGAAGTGTGAGAGGTGGGGCAGGTAGATGTCCGTGCCATGCGGGAAATGTGACGCGAGATCCGGTGCAGTCGGCGAAGCGCTCATATCCACCTGGCCGTCCGTACTGCGCTCAGACCGTCGGCGGGCGCGGAGAATGCGCACTGGCAGATCGAGCGCTTCCACCGTCGGGTAGATATCATCCACCCTGCCGCCGGCATAGACTGCTGCCTCCACCCAGGGTGGGCAGGCAAGCACGTAGCCGCTGCCGTCTGGAGCGGGCAGAAGACCGTAGTCGCAGTAGTCGCGCAGAACTGCCTCTTGCCAGAGGCTGTAGGGGTGGCGGCTCCTGAACCGCTCGAACATCTCCTCGGGCGACGACCATTCGTTACGCCGTTTTAGCGCAAAACCGAACTGGGACGGCGGGCCGCTCGCACCGTACTCTCTGCGCGGCGAAATCGTAGGATCGACCAGCAGCAGCCCGGCGAAGCTGTCGGGCGCAGACGCAGCGGCCACCGTAATGGCAAAGCCGCCGGAGGAGTGCCCGACGCCAAGGGCGCCGCGCAGACCCAGCAGATGCGCAAGTTCGGCAAGGTCGGTACCCATCGCCGTCCACGGATAGGGCGGTGGCGGCCTGGCGCTCCGGCCG
>JBBRGK010000296.1:0-4825 GCA_038240805.1 Dehalococcoidia bacterium
TCGGCCCGACGGCATCGAGATGGAGGGTGATGAGTGGCAGACCAGTTACGCGAGGAGCATCACCGTGCGGCTCAGCGGCAGAGCGCTGACGGAGACCGGCGGAGTAGGCAACCGCCAAAATGGCGACAGCCTTATCCTGATGCTGAACAGCTATCATGAGCCGCTGGAGTTTACGCTGCCCGTGCGTAAGAAGGGAACGCCCTGGGAGGTCGTCTTCGACAGCAACACGCCTCACCTCAAACCGAGCAGCCCGGTGCTCGAGGAGGGCGGCGCTGCATGCGTACTGGCCGGCCGCGCCATCGTTGTCCTGAAGCGCAATACCGCGGGCTAGTGGCGACAGCGAGGCTTCCCGCTGCCCAAACGGCGGCTCGCAAACTCACGAACATCTGTGCTAGACTGGCGAATACCCTATCCAATCGATCTGCGAGGGAGCACTCATGGAAACGTTGCGCCGGTTTTGCCGATATAACGCCTGGGCGAACACTAAAGTCTTCAAAATCTGCAGCGGCCTTGATGCCGCAGCTCTCAGCGAAGCAGAAGCGGGCTCACTGAGCAACCTTGAAGAGACGCTCAAACATCTCGTCGGAGTGGAGAATTTCTACCTGCACCTGGCCAGCGACACCGTGCCTGCCGACATAGCCGCCTGGCGCGAAGCGTTCATGCAACATCCGCTGAACTGGTACATGGAGCGAAGCGCGGCCATTGGCGAAGAGTACCAGGAGCTGCTGGCTGCACGCGACGCTGACTTCCTGGAGGGTGAACTGAGGGTACCGTGGCTGCCTGTGCCGATAACGGTCCGCGACGGCCTGCTGCAAGTGTTGACGCACTCGGGGCACCATCGGGCACAGGTGCTCTCCGTGCTCGGAGCACGTGGCCTGAAAGTGCCCGATATCGACTACATCTACATGCTCGCTGAGGCAGTGGCCGCCCCGCAATAGTGAAGCGCCGTTGTTCACCGAGACGGCGTTCGGACCGCATTGGACAGCTCCGCCGTCAGCTGAGAGCCCGCGACGGACGCCGCCGGCGTACCGTACCAGCTCGATCGTCGCGGCACGCGATGACCGCCAGTGGTTGAAATCGTCGGAGCGCAGTTGGATATCGTGGTCACCGCGATACCGGCGAGCATGACCACGATCAACAGCGGTACGAGTGTGCGCAAGAGACGGGTACGGCGCTCCAGATACCTGCGCGCGTGTCGTAGCCGGCGTGGCGAAAAGATGCGCGTCATGTAGGAATTAGCAACCTGCTAGCATGAATCGCAAAGCCGAACTCGCACCTGATGCAGCACCGAGACGGGGCCGATGCCGTACTTTGTCGCCCGCGTACACCTTACCGCCCGCTCAATGAAGGCAGCCGTGGGTCCGCTGGCATATGGTACCCGGGACGGCGCCTGGGAGAGCACCCGGGCCGGCTTCCCCAGCATCGCCAGGCTGGAGCGTCGTATTCCACTGGGTGAATGGATGCTGGTCGAAGCAGACGATCTGCACAGCGCCATGCGAGAGGTCGAGAAGCGGGCCGCAACCGTGGAATGGCTCCCATTCGAGGACAGTTCGGCTATCTGAATCGCTGCACCGACTGGATACCCGAGACACCCATGAGGCTTCATCCCTGGCCGCGGCGACTACCTGGTTGCCAGGGCCGACGGCCTTCACCTGGCGCACTGCTGTTTATCGTTTGCGGTGGCGGCCCAGGAACGACGACGTTTGCAGCCCGCCGCTGGTGGCCTGCAGGAATTTGACGTACATCTGCCCGGCCGGCGTCAGCGAGGCATCGGCCGCACCGCTCTTGAACAACGCCAGGCCGCCGAATAGCGTGGTGAAACCTTCGGATGGCGGCGCCTGGCCGTAGAGGAACGAACGCTCGACGCCGAGGCTCAGTCCGTCGCTGATCAGCCAGGTCAACATCTCGTTCATCCACTTCTGCACACCGGCCTCGTCGTAGTCGCCGACCGGCACAAGTTTGTTCTGCGCATCAAACTTCCAGCCCGCAAAGGCCCAGTGAAAGCCGAGTTCCGTGTCCCAGATCGGCATGCCGGCCTCGGCGGGGATGGCATCCAGCCAGGCGCGCAGGGCGGTGAGCTGGCGCTTGTCGAAATCGGTGTGCAGAGTGGGCGTATTCCCCCAGTCCAGCTCGTAGGTGTGGATTGCCCAGCGGTCGATGGGCGGGCGGACGCCGTAGGTCGAAACGTAGCTGTCGTAGAACTGCTGCGTCCAATCCTGCCCGCGGGTGTAGCCCGCGCAACCGCCGCAGGTGTCGACCCAGTTGAGCACGCTTGGGCCGACGATGATCGCCGTTGAATCAGCGCTGTGGATCCGGGCCTCCAAATCGTGGAGCCGGGTGGCGTATGCCGCCGGGCTGAGATTGTCGGAGGTCTCCTCGGTGGGTACATTGGGCTCATTGCCGATAATCCAGGCGCTGCCCGGTCTCGACTTGACGGCGTCTAACAGGTCCGACAAGGCGGGTGCTGGTGTGAGCCGGACTACAGAGGCGCGGTTAAGGTCCGTCGGACCACCGCCGCCAAAGCCGAAGGTCAGGTACCAGCTCACGCCCGCTTGACGCAGGGCATCGAGACTGCCGGCCGCAGTCACGCCGACGAGATCGGCGCCGGTGACGGTTTGTGCCGCGACACGAGGCGTCGAACCGTGCGGCGCAAGTCCAATCATCGCCGTGGCCGCAATGGCCGCGATAGTGATGCCGCGAAGCAGACGCATGGTTCTCAATTCCTTCATCAGGGTACAGTCCTCGGTTTGCACTTATCCGGTCTTATTCATTACGGGAATCACAGCGCCAAAAGTCACGTCACGCGGAAGTAGAAGATTTCGACCGGCGGATTCCATACCAACGAGGGCACGTTCCCAGCCGGCCCCGCCGCACAGATGCAGGTCCACCCGAGATCTCACGCTATACTACCGCCGTGTGGAAATGTCATCGTCCGATAGTCACCGGGCTACCCGGTGCGGGCACAATTCGCCGGCGGCCTACAGACCAGACCGAGCCGGCCAGCCGGTTATGCCTCGCCGGTGCTGCCGGCCAAGTTTATCACCTGAGAGGCCGGAACGTCACCGATAGCACCTTCGCCCGGCGGTCGCCTTCGTTGCCGCGACGCCGACTTTCCCGGCTCGACGCATCCTGCACGCCGCACTGCCAGAGCGCCTGGTAGCCGACCATGTGCGCGCTCGTCGCTCCTGCCCGGCGCTCTCTTACTCGGCGGACCCGTCGGTGGCTTACGCGAGGCTACCTGCCGGCCGCGTTCCTCATCTGGACTGCGCTTGTGGGCCTGCGCGCCCTCACGACCGTTGATACAAAGGTCGCCCGGTTCTGGGATCAGCACAACACCCGCGGTCTTGACCATCTGGCAGCAGCCGGTTCGCCGCTGTTCGGAATCGTTGGAGCGGGCCTGCTGGCTGGAGTGCTGGGACTGTTCCTGCTCTGGCGGCGGCGCCCATATCTCGTTGTCGCGCTGGTCCTTGCCCTGATGATCAGTGGACTGGCGGAACGCGGCTTGCGTGCCGCGATCATTCAGCCGTCGGACCGAACAGTGCGCCAGGCCGCCTATATCCGTGCGCAGAGCGATGTCCCCCTGTCCGTACAGGCTATTGAGGCGGTGCGCGCCTCAATACCCGCGCTTGCGTTGCCCGATCCCGACCACAGTTACCCCAGCGGCCATGCAACGCTCGCAGGCGCCCTGGTGCTTATAGCCGGCGTCTCCCTTCGACCGCGCACGCGTCGGCTGCGGGCCTTCTGCGCCGTTGCTCTGACACTGCTGTTCGTATATGGCGCCTGGTCGGAAGTATATCGAGGCACGCATCTGTTTAGCGACACGATCGGAGGGCTGTTGCTCGGATGCCTGATCGCCTCACTCTGTGTGTGGATAGCGCGGCGGTGTGAGCGGCTGGCGACGGGCTCGCTGGACTCTACTCTCGACTGCCAGGGACGGTGTCCAGGCGGGCATCGACCTCCTGCCCGAGGCGGGCAAGCAGCGCGAGATCGGTAGCGTCACGGGTGCCTGCCTCGAACACCTGCACGACGAGACGGCCGTGCCGCCAGAGCAAAACCTCACGCAGGCCATCGATCGTGGCGCCCGGATCGGAGAGCGGCACGATCGTGTCGTGAACCTGCAGCAAAAGCGCATCTGCCGGACTGCCTGCTGGCCTAGCGAGGGAGTCTGGCTTTGCAAACGCAGGCGGTAGCAGCACCGGGCCTGTCATGTAGCGGGCTGCGGCATCGTCCGTCCCGAAGCTGAGCACCATCACCCGCCACTGTCGATAGCCGGCCGGCACAGCATCGAGCGCGTCCTGCGATAGTACCCACCTCCAACCAAGCTGTGCCAGCAGCGATGGCACAGTCTCGGAGGGCGCGACAGCTCCGGTGGCCAGGCGCAGCGCGTCGATCGCAAACGCGGCGCTATAGGGCTGCGGAATCAGGAACTGCCGCGCTTCAAATCCCGGCAACGCGTGCAGCGCCTCGACCGCTGCCGGAGCTGCCGCGATGGCGTTGTCACCCGCAATCGGCGTCGCGGTCACGATTCGGCTCAGGTCCGCGCCTGAGTGCGGCGCTGGCGTGACAGACCGGCCGGCTGCAGGAGCTTGAGCGCCGGACGAGCACGCGGCCGTGGCGAGGGCGAATAGTAGAGCCGGCAAGATTTTCGTCTTCATGGAACAGCCGGAACAACCGGAACAGCCGGAACCGCCACGGGGGAGGGCGCGCGAGCGGGAGATACGGGTTGGGACGGCCGGGAGGTGAGCCGCAGATCGATACGGGTGGTGGAGGCCACCGCCAGATCAAGCGTGATCGTGCTGCCATCGCTGTGCGCCCCCGCTGGCAG
>JBBRGK010000297.1:0-4820 GCA_038240805.1 Dehalococcoidia bacterium
CGGCGAAGCTGACTGCAACCGTGATCAGCAGGAACGCGAACAGGTTTCGCCAGCCCAGAGCCGCATGTCCGTGCAAGACCACCAAGGAAACGCCGATCAGCACGGTGAGGATCGCGGCGACCGTGTTATCAAGATCAATGACGGGGCCAAAATTGAGCACCGCTGTCACGATCAGCAGCATGCCGATGATCACCATCACGGTGGAAGGGCGGGCGATTGCGTGTGGACCGGTTGCGGGTCTACCTGCGACGGGCATGCCGGCATTCTCAAGCGGTTGGCTCATCGTTCGGCGCCACCTTTCCGCCAACTCTACGAGGACAGGGAGATCGCTGATATCAACGCAGTGCGGCTGCTCTTTTCACCATCGTGCTCCAACAATACCACGGGTCCGAAGCTGGCGGCGGCACACCCGCCACCTTATCGCGCTGCCAAAGGCGCCAGTTCGAACGACCTGATCAGGTCTTCGGCTGCAGCAGCAGAATCGCGCGGCGCCGTCGCAGAGGCGCCAGCATCGACCGTCAGGGTCCAGTTCGTCCAGGGGGTGGCTATCACTGCAAGGTAGTAGTTGCCAGCGCCATCGACGAGATGAACCGGCTGGCAGCCGCCGTTATCGAAGCCGATCGGGAAGGACTCGATCGCCCCGCTCGCCTGATAGACGACCACGGACATCGACGGGCCATACAGGCCGCCGGGCGACTCGCCGGACACCTGGGCGCAGATAGTCGCCTCTGCGGCAGGCAGCGCGAGCACCGCCGACTGGCCGTTACCGGAACCGCTCGTGGCAAGGAGCCGTCCGGCAGACGAAGCCGTCGCAACAGGCGGGAACCCGGCAGCGGGTGTTGCGCTACTCAGAACTGCGGCGACGGGTGCGGAGGCTGCGACGGGTGCGGAGGCCGCAGCGCCTGCGGTAAGGCGAGAATCGACGAAATGAGCGAGTGCAACGATGTAGCCCGGATTGCCTGTGCCGAGCGCCTCTTCGGTGACGAGGTTGACCGTGGTCGTGCCGCGCCGAAACACCAGCTGGTATTGGTCGTATTGAATGCCGGTGGTCGATGTCCAGACCGACGAGTAGCCGCGCTCCTCATCGCCGACTCCGTCTTCATTACTAGACGGGAGCGGCGTGACGTTTGTGGTCGTGGCGTTGGCAACGGAGCTCGCGGTGAATCCGGTGACGTAGGCCGAGGCAGCGCGGGTCGTTGCCTCGGCGCGCAGGATTTCCGCTACGAGCAAATGGCTGCTGGACGCCGCCCCAAACCAGAAGGCGCGGTAGACAGCCAGTGAACTCCCCTGATCCGGGGCGTCTTCTGAGTCCAGCGTGTAGCCGGGCAGATCGCCCTGGCCGAGCGCGACGGCCTTCAGCGCGGCCGATGTTGCAGGGGCCGCACTCGCGGCCGGTGCGGGTACGGCGCCTGTCGCGGTCCCTGCCGCCGGTGAAACCGCGACGGGAGTGGCTGACACGGGTGTGCTGTCTGCAGCGGCGGTCAGCGTAATCTGCCCGCTGCTCGTGACCCAGGCGCCCTGTCCGGGCGGGATGACCGTCGAAGCGGTATAGCCGCCAGCTGGCGTGTAGGTCAGCACCTGATCCGCGCCGCTGACGCTTGCCACGCGCTGCGAGGGGTTGCCAAGCATCATGTACTGCCCGGGCACAGGTGTAATTTTCAGGCCGGCTGAGCCGGCTCCGAGTGTGATGCCGCCGCCGTCGGGGAAGTACGCCCAGTAGCCGTAGCCACCGTGCAGGGCGGAGTCGGCGGGAAAGCTCTCATAGCCAGCATCGCCTGGTTGTAGTGTGAAGATTGAGCCGGTGGCTCCGATGAGGTACGAGCCTTCTGGTCCGGCCACGAGATTCCAGCCAGGGGCGTAGTTGACGGCGAACACTGTCTGCGAGGCCTGATAGCCGCAGAAGAGAACGACCGCCAGCACTGCCAACATCAAACGGCGCATGCCTGTTGCCCCTGCCCCATGAATCGGCGCCGGCCACCGCTCCGGTCCTCGATCTCAGTAAAGCACGAGCGAGCGCACAGCAGGTACAGGCAACCACAGGTGACGACCGCGACGCCGGGTGATCCACTAAGGTTTCCCCGCTCCCGCTGGTCAGCGCGTTGCGGTGTTAGATCTCAAGCCAGAGCAGATTCAGGTCCGTGAAGCGAGCATAGTCTGTATCGAACGCAACCAGGCGCAGGCCGCCGGCCAGAGCGAACGCGGCAAGGTAGACATCCGTCCATAGAGCTGTACTGGGATTCATCGTGCGGCCCAGGCGCCGCAGCTGATCATGAACCCCTGCAGGTTCAGCGAGAAACACGACCTCGGGTAGAGCCAACCACCGTTCATAGGCGTCCCACGCCTCGCTGCCGTTCAGGACGGCGTGGCGCATGATGTGGGGATTAACAAGATGCCGAAGCAAGGCCATGCCTGTGATCCGGCAGAACGCGACCTGCTCAGCGGCTCCATCCAGCCAGTAGCGACGGGCACGATCGTGATGCACATGGTCGGAGGAAGATAGTGGCACCCAGACGCTAGCGTCCAGCAGATCGATCATGTCTGGCCTGATCTTCTTCTACTTCGATACGCGCTATTTCCTCGTGGCTCAATGCCGGGATCGGGATGCCCCGCGACGCCTTTGCAATCAGCGGCAACGGGCTGCGATGGCGCGGGGAGACTGTAACATCGGTGGATGGCAGTATCCCTTCCTTCAACCCCTGTTTCACATAGAGGGCAATGAGATCCTTGAGCAAGATACCGTTCAGGGCGGCCCTTGCTTTCACGAGGCGCAGCAGCTCATCAGGAAGATCAACGGTCGTTCGCATAAACGCATTTTGCTGCGTTTATGCGAATGCGTCAACGTGGCCCCTCCGGATACTTGATAAAAAGCTCGCCATCGGTGCGTCTATGTCACGAATTGCCGAAGGATCGGTGTCGTTCCCCGTTTCGTAGATGATGCCCATCGCGTCAAGCGCAACCAGCATGGGCATCTCCGGCGGCGCACATCGCTCTCTACTAACCCACCTCGACGATCAAATACACGGAGGCGGTAAAGTCGAGCGGCAACCCGGCCACACCGACGGAGGTGCGCGTGTGCCGCCCGGCCTCGCCGAACACCTCGACCAGCAGGTCGGACGCGCCGTTCATGGCGACCCCCTGTCCGTCGAAGGCGGGCGTGCTGCTCAGAAAACCGTGCGCGGCCACAACCTGGCGCACTTTATCCAGGGAGCCGATCACGGTAAGCAGCACCGCCAGGCAGTTGATCACACAAACACGGGTTGCCGCACGCCCGTCCTCGACGCTCAGCTCAGCCCCGAGCTAACCCCGGTAGTCCTGACCGGCGAGAGCAGAAGCCTGGCCGGCTGTCTGCACAAGGTTGCCAAAGCGCTTTGCCGGCACATAGTTTGCCAGCGGCACAGGCGGGACGGGCAACTGGATCCCCAGTTCTCG
Organism: Dehalococcoidia bacterium; assembly: GCA_038240805.1. Classification (GTDB taxonomy): domain Bacteria; phylum Chloroflexota; class Dehalococcoidia; order CAUJGQ01; family CAUJGQ01; genus JBBRGK01. The sequence continues at coordinate 3,430 of JBBRGK010000297.1, forward strand.
CAGCCGATCGTCTATCCGGCCCATGATGCCTCCATCAACGTCGTAACAGGCCTCATCAGGCAGACTTCGGCCCGGTGTAGACCACTTCGAGCAGCAGGCGGTCGGGTGACTCGAACATCACCTGGTAGTAGGTCTGATCCGGGGACATGGCGAACTCAGGCCGGTGCTGCGGCGTGCCGAACAGCAGCTTGATATCGCGCTTTTCGAGGTACTTCGCCACCTCCTCCACATCGGACTGCGATTGCGTGCCGATCGCCAGGTGGTTCATGCCCGGCCCATCGTAATCGTTGCTCACGGTCGTCGCCTGGCCCGCGAACCAGACGCTGGCGCCGTTCGGGTCGGCAACGCCCAGCATGTCATGGCCTTCGGGGTTTTCCGCGCCGTCATAGATTACCTGCCAGCCCAGCAGGTTCATCAGGTCGCGGTAGAACTGCATGTTGGTACCCTTGACGTTAACCTGCATGTGCCCGAGTTTGGTTCGCATGTTCTGACTCCGCCTTCGCTTTTGCCGGCCGGCTCATGTCGCCGCACTCGTTGCTCTGTTACTGCTGCATGCAGTGCATATAAGCACGGATGTTCTACGTGGTCAAGGATCGCGAGCGAATCCGCTGAGCATCTCGATATTAGGGGGTAAACAGCTTCCAGTGCCCCTCGGAAACGACTTCGACGGTGCCGTCAACTGCCTTTATGGCGGTCTCGTCGTCAATCGCGTAGGTCGGCACTGGTACCTCGGCGGCCATTCTTTCCACTTTGGCCATGGAGCTTTCCGGGTGGTTCTCGTGATCCAGGTGCGGAAGCAACGCAAAGTCAACCAGTCTCAGCCCCTTATCGATGACGAAGGGCGTACTCGGGTCGTCATACGTCTCTCCGAAAATAGGGGCCGTCACCATACTGCCGGCGCTCACCCCCACATAGACTGTCTCGCGCAGCGAAGGCAGGAGGTCCGCCAGTCCGGACTCCCGCATCCAGCGGCACAGGTAGAAGACATCGCCGCCAAACACCAGCAGGGCGTCTGCCTCCTGGACAGCAGCAATCCAATACTCTTTTTTGATGCTGGGTAGGGCCGTGAGTTCCAGCACGCCCAACGACTTCCAACCCAATTCGCACATGGGGTTGGCGGTTGATCCGCTGATGAACCGGTAGGCCATTGACGGTCCGCCGGGGAAAGGATAGATCGCGGTGGGAATGCAAAGGGCGCTGGACTCGGCAATTGGTTTGCCCAGTAGGTCGACCAGCGCGTTGTGGATGCTCGTGTTCTTGATGCCGGCGGACGTGAGAAGATACTTCATGCTGCCTCTCCTTGGTTTCGACGCGCTGCTCGATGCGCCTGTCTCTTAACGTGAATCTGACCCACTACCCAGTAGACGGTAGACAGCGGGCCATAGCGGGAA
>JBBRGK010000298.1:0-4808 GCA_038240805.1 Dehalococcoidia bacterium
TGCTCCGGTCTGAGGGCCCGATCTCGAACTGACATCGCCACACCTGGCGGGTATCACGGTGTATGCCAGTCTATGGCAGGCCTGCCCCCGGCGTCTCGACACGGACGCGCTCGATTGCGCCCTGCTCCGCCACGGCCCCGCAGCCCGATCCGGGGGCAGTGACGAGGTAGAGCGTCATGCGGTCTCGTACGCCCAGAGCGCAGGCAAAGCAGCGCTGACTGGTCTGGACCTGATCAAGAATCGCGCCTCCTTCACTGACCCGCAGGCACTCATTGGCACGCGGGTTGGCGAACCAGACCGCGCCTTCTGAGTCCAGACAGATCCCATCCGGCGCGGCTCCCTCAAGCGATGCCCAGACTCGCCGGTTCGAAAGCGTGCCATCGGCAGCTATGTCGAAAGCAGAAAGCCGGCCCGCGTACGTCTCCGCGATAATCAGCGTGCGCCCGTCCGGCGTGATCACCGAGCCGTTAGGAAACTGCAGCCCTTCCGCAGCAACCTGCACCGTGCCGTCTGTCCCCACAAGAGCGAGCCTGGCTGCGGGTGGGCCTGGCTCGGTACGGAGCGAGTCGGGACCATGTTCCGCCACATAGGCGGCGGAATCGAAACCAAAGTTACCCACGTAGGCGCGGCCCTGATCATCGACCACCATGTCATTGCAGTGAAAAGCGGCGACACCGTTCAGGTCAGCGTGCTCGATGAGCCCGGATGGGTCGAGCCGCATCAGCCTGCGATCGAGCATCGAGACGACGAGCAGGCGTCCGTCCGGCAGCCAGCCGAGGCCCGACGGCTGATTGGGCACTTCCACGATCGTTTCCGCATTGCCGTTCGAATCGATCGCCAGCACGGCGTGCCGGTAGAAGTCCGACAGCCACAGGCGGCCGTCGTGCCAGCGCGGCCCTTCACCGAACGATAGTCCGCGATACCAAACCTCTGCCTCACGCATGCCTCACTCCTCGTTGCGAATCGGGGCAACCGTTCTTCTGCCCCCAGCCTGAATGCATCTCCGACTAGGCACGGGACGTCACCGATGCGCTGCCGGCCCGACTCCCAGCGCCGTCCCCGGCGACACGCACTCACCGGCTACTGAGACAACCGCACCGCTCCGACGGCCACCAGCCGTTCCATGTCCGCGCTGAGGCCATGTTCCGCGAGCAGTGCTTCCGTGTCCGCGCCGTACTGCGGCGCCGGCCCGCCCGGTGTCACGGGCGTGCCTGACAGCCGTGGCGCTGGGCCGATCGTGTCGATCAGCCCGAAACCGGGATGGTCCCGCGTCAGCGAGATGCCATGCTGTTTGGCCCAGGGGTCGTCCATGATCTCGCGCACCGTCGTGAGGGCGTGTGCCCCCATGCCCGCCTCGATAAATCTCTCCACCCACCCGGCGGCTGGACCGGAGGCAAAGCGTTCCTGGAGCGCCTGCCCCTGCGCGTCCTCGCTCATTGTGGTGGCCTGCTCCAGCCCGGCAATCGACGCGACAGCGGGCAGGTCGCCGTCGCGCGCTCCGAGGAAGAACCAGCCATCTGCGGCCTGGTAGAGCCGTTGCAGCGGTCCGAACCCTTTTGCCTCCTGCCCGCGCGGCTCGTCCCAACGGTTACCCGCTTCACCGTTGCCGGCCTCATGGCCGTATTCATACATGTAGGGCGACTGCAGTGTGCAGGCGGTGTAAGCCAGCGAGCCGTTAACGTGCTGGCCCACTCCGGTGCGTTGGCGGTGCAGCAATGCCAGCCCCACGGCGTAGGCGCCCATGATGCCGGTGCCGAAGTCGTTCAGGGCAACGGGCTGCAGAACCGGCTTTCCTGCGCCGCCGAAGCGGACGGACATTCCGGTCGCTGTCTGGGCAAGCTGCTCGTGCCCCGGTCTTCCCGCCCACGGTCCTTCATAGCCGTAAGCGTTCAGAGAGGCGTAGATGATGTCCGGCCGGCGCCGGCGTACCTCCTCGTAGCCAACGCCAAGTCGATCGACCACGCCCATGCGGTAGTTCTCGACGATCACATCCGCATCCTCGGCCAGCCTCCAGAACACCTCCTGACCGCCGGGAGTCTTCAAATCGAGGATGATGCTGCGTTTGCCGCGGTTGACCTCCAGGTTGAAAGAGTTGGGGACGCCGGCGTTCGGTACGCCGTTCCGCAGCACACTCGGCCGGGCCGGGCCGTCGATCTTGATCACATTGGCGCCGAATTCGGCCAGGGTGCGGCCACAGGTTGGTCCGGCAAGCACGATGCAGAGGTCGAGCACCTTGATGCCCTGCAAGGCAGCCTTCAGCGGTGCCGATACCTGCGATACACGGCCCGGTCGTGGCTTCGGACGTGGGCTATCCAGCTCATGCAGCACGGCTTCTCGGTCGCCGTCGGGAGCAGGGGCCGGGCCACGAATTTCGCCCGGGGTGGCGGACAGCCGTACGCCGATGCCCGGCTGCAGCATGCGGCCGTAGACCGGGTCCTGGATCTCGACCACCATCTTCGAGCCGCGTGCGTGCGGATGCTGCAACCACTCCGCGCTCGTGCGGCAAAGCGAAAGCTCTGTGCCTGCTGTTGCGGCAAGCGTCTCCCACTCCTCCGCTGTGCGGCTCTTGAACAGTTCGTCTACGCGCTCGTGCGCATCCGGCTCCTGCCACCAATCTATCGCACCCGCCGCCTCGATCAGGTCCAGCGCGTTCTTGTTGCCGAGATGGAAGTAAACGTAGCGTTCGTCCTTCGTCCGGTGTTCTCCGAACCAGGCCGTCCGTGCGCCCTGTGGCCCGAGCTCTGCCGCCGGGGCGTTGTGAATCCGCTGGGCACGGTAGCCGATCGCCGTGAAGGTGGCGTCGTACAGCGGCACTTCGATTCGCTGCCCCGTGCCGCTCTGCTCGCGCGCCGTGAGCGCCATCACGGTGCTGACCACACCGAGAAAGGCGGCGTAACCCGACGCGATTGGAATCGCCGTGAACACTGCCCCGTCCGGCCGCGTGTAGATGCCGGCCGCTGCTTCGACGATGCCCTCCCACGCGGGGAGACCGGCGCGCGGATCATCGGAGGCGAAGCCCGGCAGCGAGAGGTACAGCAGGCGGGGATCGGCTGCGGTCATCGCTTCGGCGCCGAGGCCGAGACGGTCCATCACACCGGTGCGAAAGTTCTCCACGACGACGTCGGCCGACGCGATCAGCCGCCGTGCCGTGGCGTTGTCGTTCTGCTGCTTCAGGTCCAGCACCAGACTCCGTTTGCCGCGGTTCCAGATCGCATTGGCGGGGGTCTGCAGGCGTGGCCCGCCGGGCGGTTCGATGCGAACGACATCCGCGCCCTGGTCGGCAAGCAGCATCGCTGCCAGCGGGCCGGCGATGTACTGCCCGAAGTCGATGACTCGCACGCCGTCAAGTGCACCGGTCATGGATGTTCCTCCTCCGCTGCCGCAGCGCCTGGAGCTTTCAGGCATGCCTGTGCCGCGATCGTCGCTATAGTACCCCCGTGGCGCCGTCCGCAGCGAAGCGTGTGGCGTCGACAACCCGAGGGTCAGCAGAGTTCGATCGCGCCGGATAACGCCAGCACCAACCTCGTCGTGGCAATCTGCGCACGCCGCCATTCCGGCCAGCCCACCGGAGCAGCGTGGTTTCAACGAAACAGCGGTCTGATCTGGTAGTCTCGTGGCAAACCGGCGCTTCTACCAGCCGGGATTTCGAGGAGGTGGAGCGTGGTAGTTGAGACGGAAATCACGACGTCGTCAGGTAACAGCTACCTCGCTGCGGCACGGGCGCTGCGTCCGCAAATCGCTGCCATGCGCGAAGAGATCGAGACGGGCAGACGGCTGCCGAAGCCACTGGTCGAAGCGATGCGCGCTGCCGGCATTTTTCGGCTGGCGATGCCGCGCGCCTGGGGCGGCCCCGAGCTCGACCCGATCAGCCACTTTCGCGTGCTGGAAGAGCTGGCGATGGCCGACGCATCGGTCGGCTGGTGCGCCAGCATCGGCATGGTCGGCGGCTACTTCACCGCTTTTCTTGACCAGGATGTCGCCCGCGCTCTGTACCCCGACATCGACCTGGTGACTGCGGGCGCGAACCGGCCTCAGGCGCAGGCGCGCATCGCCCCTGGTGGCTACCGGGTGAGCGGCCGCTGGACGTTCGGCAGCGGTGTTCAGCAGGCGGATCGGATGGTCGGCGGCTGCATGGTCTTCGACGGCGAGTCGCCCTCGATCGCTGCGGACGGCAAACCAGAGATCCGCATGGTCTACCTGCCGGTCGAGTCATGCGATGTGATCGACACATGGACCAGCACGGGACTGCGCGGCAGCGGCAGCCACGACTACGCCGTCCACGACGTGTTTGTGCCGGCCGAGCATACCTTCGATATCGCCAACGATCCGACGCAGCGATCGGGCACCCTCTACGCATTCCGGCGGATGTTCCTTTTCTGCCACGCGCCGATGCCGATCGGCATCGCCCGCTGTGCGATCGCAACGGTGCAGCAGCTTGCAGCTGAAAAGGTGACGGTCAACCGTACAGGGCTGCGTGACGAGGTGTATGTGCAGACCGCAGTTGCCCGGGCCGAGGCGATGGTAGGCGCCGCCCGCAGCTACGTGCTGGACGTTTTCGGTGACATGTGGCAAACACTGACTGCGGGCGACGAGCTGTCATACGAGCAGCGGGCGCGCTTTCGCCTGGCGATCACCCACGCGCACACCGCCGGTGTGGAGGCGGTCGAACTTCTGTATCACGCTGCGGGCGGCTCGTCCGTTTACGCGACGAGTCCTCTGGATCGCTGCCTGCGAGATATCCACACCATCAACGGCCACTCCGTCGTCTCACCAAAGACCTACGAGACAGCAGGCCGCATGTTCCTCGG
>JBBRGK010000299.1:0-4803 GCA_038240805.1 Dehalococcoidia bacterium
CGGCGGGCGCCGCCGGGCATCGATCGGCGGCAGGCTGTAGAGGCAGTGACAGCCGTCGAAAGCCGTGCAGCCGGAGATCGGCAGCTGAGGCGCGAAGCGAGGCACGTACAGCCTTTGCGCGACGCTGCGGCAGACCGGGCAGGGCACTACGCTGGTCTGAATAGCGATGCCTTCGATCTCGCCGCGGTCGAAGGTATGGATGGCACGCTCAAGCACATCCTTGCGTCGTTTTTCCAGTTCGTCCTTGTCGAGCGATGGCACGGGGTCCATTCGCTCGGCTTCCAACGGCTCACCCGCAGGGCCGGTCGCCACCGCACTGGCACGGGAGACCTGTGTCCGGTTGCCGCCGTGCGCCATTGTCTCGATCACGGCGTCTTCGGCGGAGCTGACCAGCTCACCCAGAGTCACACCTGACTGCGGCACCGTGCTGATTCCGATGGAAACCGAGAATGGCATCGGTGCATTCATCTTCGAGACATACTCTTCGACGTCGACGCGCACCCGTTCGCCCAGCGTCCACGCCGCCGCGGGACCGGTATCGCCTGCCAGCAGCGCCAGCGAGCGTGGACCGTGCCGCCCGACAATGCCCGCGTTGCCTGCCACGTTCAGGATCATGCTGGAGATCAGATCCAGAACGGTCGATTCCGGTCCCATGCCGGCGCTCTGACGGAGCTCAAGGCTCTCATCCAGCGCCACGATCACCAGCGCCAGCGGCTGGCCGCGCTGCTTCGACTGCTGAATGTTGACTGCTGCAACCGCCACGAAGGCATCCCAGGTGAGAGCCCCGGCGGCGTCGTTCAGCTCAGTCGCAGCGTCAGCAGGCCGGCCCGGGGCAGGCGTAGCGTCGCCGAGCGGGCGCGGTTGATGTGCCGGCTTATCGGCCGCCTCATCAGTGCTGGTTTCCGATGCTGCCTCGGTGACGTCGGTGATCTCGGTGGCTCTCGCAGTGGGCCGCTCCCACGCTTGCGCTTCCTCAGCCAGCTCGGCCAGGCCGGTCCCGGCTGGAGGTTCATCAGTCGCAGCTTCATCGATCGACGCTTCGGCGATCCCCGCCATCTCAACCGTGGCCCCATCCTCTCCGTGACCGGACTCCTGGCTCGACTTGTTTGCGCCTGGCGGCTCTGCTCCTGCTGTTGCGCTGCTCGCCGGGAGGGGTTCGCTGCCGATGCTGCCGGCCAACTCCCGCTCGTACCTGGCGGAGTCACGATCGCTGTGCCCGATGGATGTCGATGCCGCGTCCGTTTCGACCGGCGAAGGCTCGCCGCTCTCACGTGACAGCCGCTCGCGAGACGACGGCTCATCTTCCGCCGCATCAGCCAGTTCGGCCGACGCCTCTTCCTCGGGGAGCGAGACGGAATCGCTCGCTGGAAGAAAAAGGGTCTGCTCTGAGGAATCGTCCGGTAACATCTCGGCAGACGCTGTCGCGTCGGTCAGCATCACCGTTTCAGCCGCTTCTGCTGCAGCGAGGTCAGCGATGCCGTCGGGGGCGCCCTGCGGCGGCGCCTCGGCAACGGGCGCCTCGGTGTCAGGCGGAGCGGGAGGGGCTTCGGTTTCCGTTTCGGCCAGCGCGACGGCTTCGCTCTCTGCTTCCTCCGCAGCCGCCGGCTCAGCCTCGGTGGCAGCGCCTGTCGCACCGCTCGGATCTGCGCCGACCGTAGGCGGCTCCGACAATGAGGCAGCCGCCGGGGCGCCGTCTACTGGCGCTGTCGCTGGCGTCGAGATGCCGTTCGATCCAGCCGCTGTTGATGCCGTGGCGGGGGACGAACTCGACGCCGGCGCAGTTGTTGCCGGCACGGGAGCGGGCGGGGTGTCGGGCGATGCGGTCCCGGCAGGCGGTGCCACGAGGCTGGCCGCTCGAGCATGCGGTCCAGACGGCGGAGCAGCAACAGCGACGGGCGTCGATGCGGGTGGCGCTTGCGGCGGAGCCGGCGTCGCAGGCGGCGGCGGTGGCATGCCCGCAGTAAGCGGTGTGGCTGTCCCGAGGCTCTGCCCGCCGGCGGCCGCAAAGCGGACCATCAGGTGGCCGGTGGCTGAGAGCCGCATCTCTGCAGGCGCTGAACTGGCGAAACGGAGAATCGCCTCGACCACCCGCGATGGCGGCACCACCACATGGAAGCGATACTGCCCCCCCGTCTGCATCTCGATATCAACCGCTTCGGTCTCGGCCACCTGCTGCAAAAACAGGACGAAGCGGGTGATATGGGCAGCATCAGCCAGTGGCCAGGCTTCGATCCAGGTTTCTTCACTCTCAGCATGGGGCGCGAAGCTCATGAAGCTGCCGGGCCAGGTCTCTTCACTCTCGGCATGGGGCGCGAAGCTCATGAAGCTGCCGGGCCGGGTCTCTTCACTCTCGGCACGGGGCGTGAAGCTCGGGAAGCTATCGTCCACGGTCGCGGATCCTTCTACCACCGGCACACTATGCTCCGCCCGCGTTATTCCGGCGGGTGTTGACACCGCTACCCGGGCGCTTTGTCAGGCAGGTCAGTTGGCGGATGTCCCTTTAGCTGGCTGCTCCGTCGAACCCTCCGCTTTCTTATTGCCGCTGCTGCTGGTTTCGCCTGAGCCTCCAGCCGGCTCGCTGGTGAAACGTACCGTCAGACGCCCCGATGCAGAGGCGCGGATCTCCGCCGGGAAGGCGCCGGAGAACTGCAGCACCGCTTCCAGTACGCGTGAGGGTGGCGCTGAGACGTGAAAGAGATAATGTCCGCCGGGCTGCAACTGCAACTCGACGTCGTCGGATTCCACGATCTGTTGCAGGAAGAGCACGAAACGGGTGATTCTCCCCGCTTCATTGAGGGGCCACGCTTCGATCCAGGTATCTACGCTTTCGCTGCGGGCCGGGAAGTTGAGAAAACTATCGTTCACGCGCGTTGGCTCCTGCTGCCGCGGTTGCGGCGATAACTGTGCACAGTATACGCGGCTGCCGCATAGCAGACGAGTTTGACCCTGTCCTGCCGCCCGGTTCGATACAATGTCCGGAGGACGGCTGCGGCGCAGGTAGTTTGAACCGATGACCCATGCCGGCGGCAAGAGGTGTATTTGTGTCCTCCGCGTTGATCGTAATCGATATGCAGAACGACTTTTGCCTTGCATCGGCCGATCTGTTTGTGAATCAGGCGCCGCAGGCTATTCCGCACGTGATCGACGCGGTGGCTGGCTTCAGGGAGGCTGGCTTGCCAGTTGTCTGGGTCATGCGCCGGCATCGACCCGACGGCAGCGATGTGGACCGTTCACGTCGCGCCCTGTTCGCTGAGCGGCCGTTCCTGGTTGACAGCCCCGGCGTGGATCTTGTGGCAGGATTATCGGTGCAGCCGGGCGACTACACCGTTTTCAAAAGCCGCTGGAGCGCGTTTTTCGGCACCGATCTGGACTCGTTGTTGCGGCGGCTAGGCGTCACGCGGCTGTATCTGTGCGGCGTTCAGACGCCCAACTGCATTCGCACCGCCGCCTGCGATGCGAACGCCCGGGATTACGAGTGCGTGGTGCTGAGCGATGCGACCGGCTCCGCCACGCAGGCGGTGCAGGACGCCAACATCTTTGACATGGGCAATATGGGGATCGAGATCCTGACCACGGGCGAAGCGATTACCGCAGTGAGTCCGGCACTCCGAGGCGCATGAGCCCACGTGGGGCCGCCCACTGCGGGGGCTTACTGCTGCGGCTCGAACAGCGCCGCCAGCTCTTCCTTGAAGAGGCGCAGTTTCGCTTCGCCATCGAGGCTGAAGCCGATCGACGGGCCGAGCTTGGAGCCCATCCCGAGATCGGCGAGATCGAGCGTTCGGTAGAGACGGGCGGCGTGGCCCGCGTCGCGTCCCAGCGCGTCGGGATAGAGGTACACCGTCACCTGTCGCATCGTGCAGCGAACGGTGGCGAAGTGGCGTTGGCCGTCGATGGGATGGCGGACGGAATAGAGGTAGCAGCCGCCACTCTCCTGTTCCGCAAGGCCGAGCGAGCGCAGAAAGGTGCGCAGCCCAGCGAAGTCCAGGTCGGTGGCATCCTCGCGGAGCGCTCCCTCACGGAAAACCCTGTGGTGCGCCTGACCGCCTGCTGCATCCATGAGACGGCCTCCTTGAAACTGTCCGGGGGGACTGTCCAGTTCCTGTCGGTGTCGCTTGCCCGCCCGCAGGCGTTGCAGCACCGACGCTTTCCGACGGCTCCGATGGCAACGAGCTACGGCTCTTCCACGGGGGTGCCATCGGGCCGCCACAGCACGAGCAACTGCCGCATCAGCGGCCGCCAGCGCGGCGTGAGGCCGGCGGGCGTCTGTTCGAAGAGATCGTTGAAATGAGCGCCGACAGTTTCGCGGGCGCGGGCGTCCGGCTCCCTGATGCCGACCGCATCTAATACGAACTCCACCGCCGCCTCATGCGTCGGCTGTGGTCCACCGAGGCCGGCGAACGGCTCCGGCAGAAGGCGCACGTCGGGAACGATGCCTATCTCCCACAGCACCGGCAACAGCTCCGGCTGACCCGGAACCATCTCCAGGGCTTCGCCGCGCAGCAACTGGAACAGCGCCGAATTTTGCATCGGCGGTGGTGGACTGCCGATCGCCAGGATCACCAGCCGCCGCGCGGCTGCCTGCAGCTTTTCGATGAAGGGCACGATCTCGTGCACGAAGTAGGTCACGTTGGCCACGAGCACCACGTCGCCGGTTACATCAGGGGCGGCCAGCCAGTCCGACTGGACCAGGCGGGCGTTGCCGATGCCTGCCTCAGTGGCGCACTCCGTAAACTCGTGCGACATTCCGGGTGATGGATCGACGTTGATCACCTCACGACAACGCAAAGCCAGCGGCAGTGACAG
>JBBRGK010000300.1:0-4800 GCA_038240805.1 Dehalococcoidia bacterium
CTGCTGACCCGTACCCGGTACGGCGGCGTAGAGCGTGTGCGGACCGAGAGCGGCGTTGCTCGGGATGGTGACGCCGAGCGAAAAGCTGCCGTCCGGCAGGAGCGTCGTGCTGCCGATCTTGTTGACTGGCGTCTCGCTGTCGAGATAGACCGTCACCAGGTCGCTGCCCTGCGCCGCCGTCGTTAGCGTCAGCCAGGCGCTCCACGGTGAACAGGTGATCTGGTCGCAGTCCCGCACGCGGAACTGGTAGGTCGTGTCCGGCGTGAGGTTGTTGGCGTCGAAGAAGTTCTGTGTGTCGTAGGTTTGACGCGGTTTGGTGGCCACTGTGATCGGGCTGCCCAGAGGTCCCCACTGGATATCGGACTCGCTGATCTGCCCCGAGAACGTGCCGTTGCTCCAGTCGAGGTGCAGGTGGGTGGCCGTCGAGCCGTGGAAGTGAGTGCCGGTGAGACTGAGCTGATTGCCTGCCTTGACCTGTGACTGGCTGCTGCCGAGCGTCGGCGAGTACAGACTGCCCACGGCATTGGGATCTGCGCTCGGGTCGTGCAGCAGCGGCGCAGCAGCGCTCGGATGAGTCAGACGGAACGTGAGCAAGCCGCGGCCGGGATCGACAGCGGCGTCGAACTGGCTGAAGCCCTGACCTATCGCGGCATCGCAGCTCGCAGTGAGCTGGCCCAGGTAGCCGCTGAGATCGACCTTGATCGGCTGCGCCTCGCGATTATTCGGGACCTGTGCCGGTGGGAAGATTTCGCTGCCTCCGGCAAACTGCACGATGCCGCCGACACCTTTGATCAGGTCGCCAGAAAAGTTACCGGAGTCGATCGAGGCGTTGTGCTTGAACACGCCGGCGCCCTTCGTACTGAGCCCACAGGGCCTCGCGGGAATGTCGATCTCGACCACAAGCTCGGTGTCGAAGCTAACGCTGAACTTCGGGCCGACTCCACCCTGTAAGCCGAGGCAGATGCCGATCTGACAAGTATCGGGCGTGGTGACGTAGAAACTGGTCACGTTGCCCGGAAGCTAGTAGCTCAGCACCAGTTCTCTGCCGGGCATCCTGGCGCGCAGGGGACCGGTCGTTGTAAAGTTGCAGCTGATATCGTGGGCCGTCTGGCCGGTCGCATCGCTGATCGCCTTACCGGTGGCGGTCTTCGCCGCCTCACAGCTTCGGTCGCGCATGGTCAGACCGTTGCTGTCGGTGGTGCCGCTCCAATACTGATCGAACCACTGATTGAGCGGCGCACCCAGCAGTTGCTGCGCCTGCGGCGAGAGCCCGGTTGTGGGGATCGGCAGTTCGATCGCACTGCCAGTGTCCTTATCCGGGAAGCGAACGTGTACCTGCAGCGGATTGCCGGTGATGTCGGTGTAGTCATCGTCGGCCATAACGAAGCCCGGCCTGCCGGACAGCAGACCAATGACTACCACGCCGAGCAGGAGCAGGGCGACTGCGGCACGCCGCCATCGGTGCGACCGCTGTGGCATATGGAGAGAGTTGAGTTGCATGAACTACCCCTTTCACCGGGCCGGCCGGACCGCCCGGCTATTGAATCGGTACCGCCCAGCTTTCGTTGTTGCCGGTCAGCCGGCCGATCGCGATCAACGTTGTATGCACCTGGTCATGCAGGTTAAATTGGAACGCAACCGGCATTCCCATTGCGTCAACCACGATCGTGATGTTGCCACTGCCCACGCCACCATGACCCCGCGCCCGGCTATCATGCGCGTGCAGGATGGATGAGGCATCGTAGACTGGCACGCTGTAGCTGCCATCGCGGTTGAGCTGCGGAGCCGCAGCAAGCACGACCACATGGCCGGTATCGCTGCCCGGCGTAAACGGGGCAAGCGACCAGGCGAGAATGTCGCCCGGCTTTGCGTCGGACAGGTACGGTACCGCCGTCCATCCGCCTTCATCACCCGCGGTCTGCAGCGCAGCGAAGAACTCGGCGAACTTGTAGGCCCGCGGCTCTGCCCAACCGGCCTCGACCGGAATCGCACTGTACGCGTCCGGTGCGACCTGCCGTAGCAGGTCATCAACGAAGCCCGAGCAGTCAGTATCGTAGATGCCGGCCGCGTGGTCGATGCTGCTGTGATGCGTGTAGTGCGTTTCCTGAACCGACTGCACTTCTGCCGCAGCCAGTGCCACGAGCGCGGCGCTGGCTGTCGCTCCCGGCAGCTGCTGCGCCCGCGCTGCACCAGCGGGGAACGCGAGCAAGCACACGATCATGCCGCTGAACAGGGTGATGAGTCGCCACGTTTTTGCTGCCACGGTGTCTTCTTCTCCGCTCGCTACTGTTCCCTGTAGTCCGGTACGCAGACCTGGAAGCCGCCCAGGTGCGCGAGGCGCTGGCCGCGAGGACAGGGATTCCCAGGCGCAGGGATCGGCAGAAAGAGGCTGGCGTGAACGGGCGCGAAAAAGGCGTTGCCCATGCCTGCGACGTACCCCGCCACCTCGCCCGTCGCCTGTGCCTCGGCGAGCTGCCTGCGTGCCTCGCTCATTACGGCGGCCGGCGCCCGGTAGCCCTCTGCCACACTTCGAGGCACTGCATAGAAGCCGCCCACGCCGTCCGCAAGCAGGAGCGCCGGCTCTGGTCCGGCGTCCGTCGTCTCGTTTGCCTCGACCATCAGCCCCTCCCTCGCGAAGGTGTGCACTGCACACAGCCCGCCGTCTGCACTAGCTTCGGCCACCCACGAAGATGATGCCATGGCGCTCTGCGGTCGTGACGGCCGGCTGCAGGATAATGGGTGCGTAGCCCAGGACATGGAAGCTGCTCATCGTCCGGCCGGGCGGGATGGGTTGCGGGTTGAGATATCCCAGGACTTCGTCTGTCGCCGGCACCTCACATTGCCGCAGCACCTCTCGGGGTATGGCGTACACGGTGCCGTCGTCGTCGCGGATGATGAGTGCGTCGGTCGTGATCTGTGTCATGATGTCGCTCCTGTCGCTGTTCGTTGGCCTGCCGATTGGAGTGTGGGTGACAGGCTGCTCGTCACCGCCGTGACGGCGCCTGCTTTGCCAGGTTGGTGAGTTTCGCCTTCGCGTCCGGTATGTCCGCCGGTTCATGAAGCGCCTCCTACCTACTGGACCGAAACGGTCCAACGGCCGGATCCGCCGCCACCGGAGTTGACGGAGAGCAGGTAGAGCCCATCGGCAGGAATGGTCACCGTTACCGAGGTGTAAAAGGGAGGGAAGCCCGTATTGATCAACTGATCGCCGTAATAGCCGGTCTGGTCGCTGACGATCGCCCCGCCGCCCAGGTCGTCGATGTAGTACAGCTTCACCACCAGCGCGGTGTCGGCATCGCCGGGCAGCGCCGTAACGGTGTGGTTGCCGGCAGTGAGGCGGAAGTACGGGGTGACATGCTCGCCGGTCTGTCCCGAGAAGGGACCTTGTCCCGCTACTGCCGCCGTCGCCGGCGTGGGCTGCTCAAAGGTGAACTCGAACGGTCCACCTGCCCCGCCGACGCTGACGTAGTAGTTGTCGTCCCGCATGAGGATAGCTGTGGCGGCGCCGTCGAACCGGCCGATGTCGTTGAACAGGGGGTAGTAGTCCTGAAAAGCGTACGGGTCCTGCGTGATAGACGTCGGATTGGTGGGATCCTGGTTGATCAGGTCAGCGCCAAAGTTCTCTGTGCCGTTGGACTTCGCCCGCACCACCACCAGGCCTGCGTGGAGGAACACAGGGCCGTATACGCCTTGCGTACTGCCGCGAAGCGTTGGGCCGGTCTGCTGGGCGTGGGCGTGCGGCGCTGCCGGCCGGGCAAGTGCGAGCAGGATGAGCGCGACGGCTGCCACCAGCATGCGCCCGGTTGGATGTGTCAGCTTTTTCATGGGTACTTTTCCTTTCGTTTGCGCCGCTGGCCGTACACACCGGTGAACGTGGTCGCGTTCCTTCGTGCCGGCCAGGGTGGCGCTGTATGTATAGTCTGACACAGTGCCGGTGCCAGACAGGACGGCCAGCCACCTACCGCTCACATAGTTTGAAGTGGCTGGCATACTGGCTTCGCGGCCATCAATCAAGCGCACGCTGCGAGTATCTTGGCGGCGAGGTCGGGTAGCAGCAGATGCCCATCCGACCGGTCGACATTGAGGTGCAGCTCAAAGGCCTGGTCGCCCCTTTGGATATTTAGGCCGGTGACCCGAACGGGCGCGGTCCCGTGCGCTCAGACCGCCGCTTGAGCTTCACGGGCATGCGGCCAACATGTTTTTGGTAATCTTGGCCATTTGCGGATAGCCACTGCTCGCTGGCACGCCGTCCATATGAACCAGCCAGGCGGTATCGCCCTGGAGAACAACCAGGCTTCGACTATCTCCCCCGCGGTCCACGGCAAATGCTTTGTCACCCAGACCGTCCTGACTGGCCAATAGCCAGCCTGGATGGGCCAGCGCCGCATCGAGGCGCTGCTGATACTCTGTCGCGCCGTCCGTTGAAGCACGTTCGAGCAGCAGGGTGGCTCCACTGGGCCCAATAAACCTGGCCTGTCGGGCGTCAAGGCCAGCGCTGAATTTGGTCGGCTTACCGAGCAGCGCCTCGATGTCGTCGGTTACCAGACATTGGGTGATGTCGAAATCCGGGGCAGGCGGCGCAATGGCCGGATTTGATGACGTGGGATTGGGCGAGCGGACCGCCTCGCCTGGTTGACCACCGCAGATCTGCGCAATCGCCATTTCTATCATCCCCAGCTCGTCGACGCCTATGGACAGCCCTGCCTGCTGGATGTCGGGATTCTCGATCAGGTAGTCACGCAAACTTCTGAATTCTGCACATGTCGAGGCCACCGTTTGCGCCGCGACGGGACGCGCACC
>JBBRGK010000301.1:0-4783 GCA_038240805.1 Dehalococcoidia bacterium
CGCCGCCGGCCGGGCTGGAAGCACGGGTTGAGGGGCTGCTCGCTGAGATCGATCTGTTGCGAAAGCAGCAGGCATCGGTGCAGCGCGCCAGCAGCAGGCAGAGTGCGGAAAGTCTGGCAGAGTCAGCTGAGAAAAGCGGAGCCGTTTCTGTGGTTGCCGCACGCGTCGAGGCCGGCGGGATGGATGCTCTACGTGAAATGGGCGACGTTATCCGCCAGAAACTCGGCAGTTCGGTGGTCGTGCTGGGCAGCGTGGTCAATGACAAGCCGCAGTCCGTCGTCATGTTGTCGCACGATCTTGTGCCCCGGCTCAATGCCCGAGACATCCTCAACAACGGACTGAAGGCGGCAGGCATCAGAGGCGGCGGCAGACCGGAACTGGCTCAGGGCGGCGGCTCCAACGCTGACGCGCTCGACCAGGCGCTTGCGGACGCACGCAAGCTCGTGAAGGAGATGCTCTCTGACTAACGGCGGAGGCGATTCCCACCGCTCAGATCCGTTTCCGCTCGGTCCGCGGCCGTCCGCACGAGAGCAGGGTCCGGCTGCTTCCACGCCGCCGCAGAACGGCGTGAGCAAAAGCGGACCGGACAGGCTTCCGCCGGAAACGACCTTCAACTTGCCGGCATCAACTCCCGTGCGGGGCACCGCTGCGGAGGCGCCAACCGCGCCTGACCACCGGCAATCCGCTCCGCCGCAGTCTGATGATCCGCAGGCTCGTCAAGCAGGTCCTCATAGCGAACACCGGCCAGTGGCGGAACATGTCTCTGCGTCGCTTGCCGAACACCCCGGGGTCCTCAGCAACCGTCCTGCAGATGACCTGTTGGAAGAAGCGGGGATGACACTTGAGCTTCCTCGCGCGGTTCCGAATGTGGAGCGGGCTGCGACATCTCCCGCTGGACCCGCAGAGTATAGCGCCGTCTCAGAGTCATTCAACGATGACGCTGAGCGGCCGGCACGCCGCAGCTGGCGCTCTCTGTTCGGCCCCCCGAATCGGCGTCCTACTGACAGTCCGCCTGCTTCATCCAAACTGACGGAGAAGCGGGCGGAGCCCGACGCCCCCGGTGCACTGGTGGTTTCCGATGCTGAGTCACGCACGGTAGGGCGCCCGTCTGAGAGCAAGAAAAACCGTCGGGTGATGAAGGCACTGCCCTGGGGACGGGATTTCGCTGCCTCGATCATTCATCGCGAGGATTCGCTCACCGCGATTTTCGGCAAAATTGATGCGGCAGACTCGCCACGAGTGGCGCTGGTCGTGCCGCGCGGAAATCGTGAGCTCTCCAAAGCGCTCGGTATGCGGCGCCTGCGCCGCCACGTCGACCTGACCGGCAAAGACGTCATGCTCGTCACTCGGTCGGGGTCATTGAAAGGCCGGGCGCGCGAAGTCGGCCTGGCTGCGGTAGGCAGTGTCCGAGCTGTCGATTTCGAGCGATACGGCCGCGGCGGTGTCCGGGTCGGCGGAGTTACCGTGCCCCTGCCGGGTCTCGGTCTCTTCCTGCGGCTCACCGCATTCGCCGTCGCGATCGCCGCGCTTGCCTCGGTGATCCTTCTTTACCTGCCCCAGGCAACTGTGCAGGTATTTCCGCTGATTCAGAGCAACACCGCCACCTCCGATATCACTCTATCGAGCGACGCAACAGTCGTGAATGCAGCCTCGGGCGAGGTTCCGGCCCATCGTCGCAGTCTGACAATTACACGTAGCATTCCATTCCCTGTTACGGGACAGGCCACGGTAAAGGGGCCGGACGGCGCCGATCAGACCGTGGCTGCCGCGACTGACGACGATATCAAGCGTGCTACGGCCTTCGCCCAGCAAGTACTAACTGACGAGGGGCAACGGGCGTTGCAGAGCAAGTACAAGACCGAAACGCTTTTCCAGCGTAGCGCCACGGTCAGCTCGTTTGACACCAGGACCAACGTCAAGGCCGGTGAGGCCGCGCCGTTACTGTCGGTCGACGCGACCGGACAGGTCACGATGCTAAGCGCTGACAACGACTCGCTTCAGGCCGTGTTGAAACAGGCGCTGCAGGGCAAAGTGGATGCAAGGCAGATGTTTGTGCCAGAAACCTTCACGGCTACCACAATAAGCACTGGAAATTTTGACAAGAACAACAACCGGCTGCAGGTCCGGGTGAAGTTGAGCGAGGGCACAACGCGTTCGTTCAGCGTGAAGAAGCTGCGCGAGGCTGTCGCCGGCAAGGGACAGCGGGAGGCGCAACAGGCGGTGATCGAGCGGGTTGACCAGGTGCAGCCCGCAACTATAAAGCTGGAGCCGGGCTGGGCTCCCTGGCTGCCGCGTTTCACCAGCCGAATAAAAATCGAGCTGCACCAGCCGGGCGATACCAGCACAGTGTCAGGCAAGCCCGGAGCTTCCCCAACGCCCGGGACATCGCCGACGCCGAAACCGCAGCCGTGATAGCAGCCCATCTATCGGAAGACTGACCGTGCCCCGGTTGCTGGGCGTAGACCCCGGCGAGCAGCGAGTGGGACTCGCGATGAGTGACGACGAAGGACGTATCGCCTTTCCGTTCGCTATCATTGAGCGCAGGGGGCGCGGCCTCGACTGGACGGCACGGCAGATCGCTGAACACGCCCGGCAGCGCAGGGCTGAAGCGATGATCGTCGGTTTGCCGCTCAACATGGATGGATCGTTCGGTCCTCAGGCGGTAAAGGCCCGAGCGCTGGGCAGGCGTGCCGCCGAGGCCTCCGGTCTGCCGCTCGAGTTCTGGGACGAGCGCCTGAGCAGCTTCATCGCCGAACAGCGGCTGGCATCGGCGCCGGGCCGGCGCAACCGGCACAGCGACGATCTCGCTGCGGCGGTGATTCTGCAATCGTACATCGACGCCAGGCCGGACTCAGCGATCAGCGCCACGGGAGAAAGTGACCAACCGATGGAAGAGAACGAGTGACTCAACGTATAGTCGCGGCTTCCGGCGTCCTTGCCGCTGTAATTTTCGTCCTGGTTGCGTTTCGTGCTAGCAGCAAGGTAGGCAGTTGGGCGTTGCCCGCCGGAAAAGGGGTCCCCGCCACTGTCAGCAACAGCGGAAATCAGACAGCGACCATCGTAATTGGTAAGGGCGACAACGCGCGGACGATCGGCGCCAAGCTGCAGAAAACGGGTGTCGTGCGGAGCGCAAGCTGGTTCCGGATGCTGGCTGAACTCGAAGGCATTCAGAACGATCTCGCTGCCGGGTCCTATATGTTTCAGCTGGATTCTGACACTCAGGCCGTGCTTGACCGGGTAAAAGTCGGGATTCTGGAGCCCTCGGTGCTGGCAACAATTCCCGAAGGACTGAGAATCGAGCAAGTAGCCGAGCTGCTTGAAAAGAAAGGCGTTCTTCAGACGCAGCCGCTGCTCGACGCGATGAAGACCGGCACCTTCGACGGCGACTTGCTGAAGGATAAGCCACCCGGCACCACGCTTGAGGGGTATGTCTTCCCCGACACCTATTACTTTCCAACAAAGACCACGCCGGACGCCGTACTGAAGGAAATGCTGAACGCCCTGAACGATCGCTTCGACGCGGATCTGCGGGCGGGAATTCAAGCCCGGGGGCTGAGCGATTATCAGGCACTCACGCTTGCTTCGATCGTGGAGCGCGAGGCTCAGGTGGCGATCGAGCGGCCGATTATCGCTTCCGTGTTCTTGAACAGGCTTAAACAGGGCATTCCCTTGCAGGCCGACCCAACCGTGCAGTACGCCGTCGCCGCAATCCCGGCGAGCGTCACGGCAAACGGCTGGTGGAAACGTGACCTGACGCTCGATGACCTGAAGACCGATTCGCCATACAACAGCTACCTCAACAAGGGGTTGCCGCCCGGGCCGATCTGCAATCCGGGCCGCGATGCGATCGCCGCCGTTGCCCATCCAGCGCAGACTTCATACCTCTATTTCGTTGCTAAGGGCGACGGCAGCCACGCTTTTGCGACGACCCTCGACGAGCACAACGCAAACATCCAGAAGTACCAAAAGCGTTGACGCACGAGGATTCGATGTTCGCCGGTGTCATCGGCTTCCCGATCGTTCATTCGATTTCGCCGGTCTTCCAGCAGGCTGCTTTTGACGCCCTCGCGATCGATGCGACCTATGAACGCTGGGAAACGACGCCGGACCAACTGGCTGGCAGAATTGACTCGCTCCGCGGTGAACGTTTTCTGGGAGCAAACGTAACCGTGCCGCACAAGGAAGCCGTCCTTGCGCTCGTAGATATCATCGAAACCTCTGCCCGGCAGGCGGGGGCGATTAACACGATCTGCAACCGCAAAGGGGTCCTTTCCGGCTCGAACACGGATATCACCGGCTTTCGCAGGGCTCTAAGCGGAGCGGGAAAATTTGATGCCAGAGGACAGCGGGCAACGGTTCTCGGAGCGGGCGGCGCCGCTCGCGCTATCGTCATCGGGCTCGAGCAGGAAGGCGTACGGAGTATTACCGTCGCCAATCGACACACAGAACGGGCCATGCGGCTGGTGGCCGATTTGCGGTCGGATGCCGGTCCAGAGCTGATCGCAATCCCATGGGAAGAAGCTATCTCCGCGAAGAATCTTCGCGTTTCGGACCTGCTGATACACTGCTCAACGCTTGGGATGGCCGGTTCTGTGGAGGCACACCAATCTCCGGTGCCGGGCGGCCACCTGAACGACCGGCTATTTGTCTGTGATATCGTTGCCAACCCGCTGCTGACGCCGCTTTTGCTGGCTGCGGCGGCAGCCGGGGCGCGAACACTTGGTGGGCTGGCGATGCTTGTTTACCAGGGAGCGGCCTCGTTCGAACAATGGACAGGGCAGGC
>JBBRGK010000302.1:0-4776 GCA_038240805.1 Dehalococcoidia bacterium
GTTAGCGATGTCGCTGGAATCGAACAAGTCCGTTGTGCGCCGCTACCTGGAGGAGTTTGTCAGCCAGGGTAATACGAGCATTGCGGAGGAAATCTTCGCGCCGGGCTACATCAATCACACCGATGGGTTCGGCATCAGCACCGGTCGCGAAGGGATGGTGAGCAGCATCAATGCCGTCAAGACGGCGTTTCCTGACTGGGTCGTCACGATCGAGACGATGGTCGCTGAAGGCGACATGGTGGTTGACCGTTTCCGGATCGCGGCCACGCACACGGGGTCCGTGAACGGTATCCCCGCCTCAGGGCAACGGATCGACAAGCTGGGTATCCACATGTGGCGCCTTGCCGATGGCAAACTGGCCGAGGGGTGGTATCTCACCGACGCGCTGCCGCTGGTGGGTGCGGCGCTCGTTCCGGCGACGGCAGCGCAGTAGTGTCGGTGCGCACAGTTCAGCCGGAGTCAGCGTCTGTCGAAGCGAGGGTGCATGCATGAATGTAGGAATCGGCCTGCCCACCACCGTCCCGGGTGTAGCGGCAGTCACCCTCCTCAACTGGGCGCGCGAGGCTGAAGCAGCGAGCTTCTTCTCCCTCGGAGTGGTTGACCGGCTGGTGTACTCGAACGACGAGCCACTGGTCACGCTCGCTGCCGCCGCCGCCGTGACGACGCGCATCCGCCTGATCACCGCGATCCTGCTTGCGCCGTTGCACACCAACACCGCCCTGCTCGCCAAGCAGGTGGCGACCGTCGACCACCTCTCTGGCGGCCGGCTGACGCTCGGCGTCGGAGTTGGTTGGCAGGCGGAGAACTACACGGCGAGCGGCGCGAACTTTACCCGGCGAGGCCGGACCCTCGATCGGCAACTGCCGGAGTTGAAGCGGCTCTGGCACGAGGCACAGCAAGGCGTGGCGGGCTCGATCGGTCCTGCACCGGTACAGCCCGGTGGCCCACCAGAGCAGTTCAAGACCAACGCAGCGACCGTGCGCAACGCCTGGGCCGCCGCCGGTCGTGATGATATCCCACACCTGGCAGGGCTGGCGTACTTCGCCCTCGGCCCCGACGCCGCCTCGGTGGCGAGCGCCTACCTCGGGGCGTTTTACGCCCCTGCGGGTCCGGCCTTCGTGGAGCGTTCGATCGCGGGCGCTGCCACGACTCCGGAGGCGGTGCGAAGCTACATCAAGGGATATGCAGACGCCGGCTGCAACGAACTGCTGTTCTTCCCCTGCTCAGCCGATCCGCGGCAGGTTGATCTCCTGGCCAGTGCCATGAGCGGTACGTAATACCAATTCCGCGAAACAGTGGCGTATTCTTCCGTGCAATTTCCCTCACTCCTCTTATCCTCTCTCCCGCCCATTTATACATGTGGGAGAGAGGACGATCCTTTTGCGCGTTGCACGAACGTAGTTGCGGCGGCGGACGTTACCCGGACACTACCCCGTGTTGTCCGAGAGGTGCGAAAACACACCGCATGATCGCCCTCTTCGCCCGACGTGTGTGAAGGGGGAAGAAGAGGGATGGGGAGATGAGGGCGACCATGCGTCGCCGTGACTCCGAACCGTCGTAGCGGAACGCGACGGACTGCATGCTCCGGCGGGCTTACGCCTTGAGCAGATCCTTTTTGGCCAGCACCTGCCGCAGGTAGAGCGCCGCGCCCTGCTGCTGGAAGAGGGCTGCCGCCTGGTCAAGATACTGCAGCGCCCGGCCGTGGCCGCCCTGCTGTTCGGCGACCGCCGCGAGCCCCTGCAGGCAGCGTCCCTGCTCGATCAGCAGCCGCTGCTCCGCTGCCCAGGCAGCACCGCTGCTGAAGTGCGCTTTCGCCTCGTCAACCCGCCCCAGCCGCAGGGCCACCGTGCCGCGCAGCCGGTCGGTGCCCCTCGCCGTCATCGGATCGATGCGCACGTCCTGCCACCCTGCTATCTCTTCATAGAACGCCTGCAGTTCCGGCTCCTCGACCAGCGCCGGCAGCGCGTCATCCAGCTCGGAGAGGATGAACTGCCGCCCCAGGCTGAAGCGCCCGGACCGCTGCTGCGCGGATAGCGCCTCCATGACTACGGCCAGTTCCTGCCTGGCGCCGGCGCGATCGCCGGCAAGGTGGCGCACGCGGGTCCGACCTGCATGTAAGTGAGCGACAAACCCCGGGAAGCCAGCTGTCCGCTCCGGGGCCGGCAACAGGGTGAGCGCCCGCTCAAGCTCGCCCGCCCACTCCGCCTGGGTCGCCCGCTGCAGGTCGATGCCGTAGTTATCTCCCGGGCACTCCGCGCTCAGCTCCGCAAAGCGTTCGTGTTCGCCGCGTGCCAGGGCGAGGCCGCTCAGCCGGAGCAGGATGTTTTGCTCGGCGACCTGGATGTTCAGCTTGCGTGCCTGCGCGAGGGCCGCCGTGGCGCCGGTCTCGGCAGCGGCAAGATCGCCTCGGAGGAAGGGCAAGTTGGCCGCTGAGTTGAGATCCGAGCTCGCAGCCGCGGCATTGCCATACTGTAAATGCGCCTCGAATGCCTGCTGGTGCAGGGCGATCGCATCGTCCAGTCGTAACTCGCTCAAGGCCTGCCATGCCTGGTACGACACGAGGCTCGCCGCGATGTCTTCAAACCCGTGCCGGCGGACGAGCAGTGTTGCCCGTTCCACCGCCTCTGCCGCCGTTTCACCAGAGAATCGCGAAACCGACCAGCCGGCGGCCAGTAGCTGCGCCTCCAGGTGAGGGTCCCGGTCACCGAGCCTCGTCAGCGCGTCTTCGAGCAGCGCCGTTCGGCGGGCGACGGGGCCTAAGATTTGAACCGCTTCTAATGTAGCCCGCGCCTGGCCCACGCCATCGCCCTGCTGGCGGTACAGATCGACCGCCCGCATCAGCGCTCGCCACGCCGCGCGGTACTCGCCACCGTTCCGCGCACACCGTCCGAGCGAGGTGTACAGCGCAGCTGTGTCTTCGTCCGGCTCGTCCTCCATATCGCTGATCAGTGCAAGACAGCGCTCGTACTGCCGCGCCGCTGCCGCCCAGGCCGCCATCGCCTCCGCCTGCGCTGCGGCCAGCTTGCCGTACTGCACCGCTTTGGCAACGTGCCGGGCACTCAACGTGGCAGCCTCGCCGAAGTGCTGTGCCAGCCGGCTGGCCCGCTCTGCGGCCCGCGTCCCCCAGCGGCGCTCCAGGGCCTCCCCTACCTGCCCGTGCAGCCGTACTTTGCGCGTCGTCGAGAGCTCATCGAGCAGCGTTTCCTGCATCAGCGCGTGTGTGAAGCGGTAGCGGCCTGCCTGCGGCAGCTCTTCGATCACCCGCGCCGCCATCCCTTCTTCGATCTGGCGCAGCAGCTGCTCCTCTTCCTGCTCCTCCAGTAGCCGCAGCGTGTCGTAGCTGAACTCTCGCCCGATGATCGCCGCCACCTGCAGCAGGCGGTTCGTCTCCGGGCTCATGCGGTCCAGCCGCCGCCCCAGCGCCTCGCGCACCCCGTCCGGCACGCGAATGTCCGAAACCTTCTCCGCCGTCAGGGTGCCTTCCTGGGTCAGAAGGTTTACCACCTCGCTCAGGAAGAAGGGGTTGCCCTCCGTCTCTTCGTTCAGCCGCTCCACCAGCGCCGGCGATGGCACCACACCTGCCGTCGTCTGCACGTACGCCGCCACTTCTGAGCGCGCCAGCCCGCGCAGCACCACCCGGGTGAAGCCGGTGCCGCGGTTGAGCGTCGCCAACGTCTCAGACAGCGGATGGGTACGGGCCAGCTCGGTGTCACGGTAGGTGCCCACCACAAGCAGTCGAAAGCGGCTCAGGGTCTGCGCGAGGTGCTCCAGCAGCTGCAGGCTGGGTTTGTCCGCCCAGTGCAGATCGTCCAGCGCGACCACGAGTGGCGTGCGGGTGGAGATTGACCGCAAGAACTGGGCGTAGGCGTCGAACAGGGCGAACTGCGCCGACTGCGGGTCCGTGATCGGCGCCGGCTCGGGGAAGCCCGACAGCCGGCCAAGGTCGGGGAACAGCCGCACCAGCTCGCCCGCGGCGCGGCCCAGCTCCTCGCGCAGCTGGGCCGGGTCGTTGACGGTGCCCCACTGCCGCCCGACCTGGATCCAGGGCCAGTAGGCTGGCGCGCCCGCAGCTTCATGGCTGAGGCCCCAGAGCACCTGGGCGCCGCGCAACCGGGCGTAGGTCTCCAGCTCCTGCGCGGTGCGCGTCTTGCCGATGCCCGGCTCGCCCACCAGCAGCACGATCCCGCCCTGCCCGGCGAACGCCGCGTCGCAGGCATGGCGCAGCCGTTCCAGCTCGCGCTCCCTGCCCACGAACACGCCCTGCGCCAGCCGCGCCAGCGGGTTCGTGCCGGGGGTCGAATGCGAGGCAGAGCGCTGATTCGGGTCGGTGCGGCCCAGCGTCTCAAGCACCGCAGCAGCGGAGGCCGGCCGGTCCTCAGGCCGTTTGGCCAGCAACTGCAGGATCAGCGCCTCCAGGTCGGGCGGGCAGGAGTCGCTGAACCAGGATGGGGCGACGGGCGCGGTGTTGAGGTGCTGGGTGATGATCGCAGTGGGGTCGTCGGAGAGGAAGGGCGGCCGGCCTGCGACCAGCTCATAGAGCATGGCGCCGAGCGAGTAGAGATCTGCTCGCGGGCTGGTCTCGCCGCCCAGTGCCTGCTCCGGCGGCATATAGCTGACCGTGCCAATCATCATGCCGAGCTGGGTCAGGCGGGAGCGGTCGAGCGCCACCGCCAGGCCGAAGTCGCCCAGCTTGGCGGTGCCGTCGGCGGTGAGCCAGACGTTGCCGGGCTTGAGGTCGCGGTGCACGATGCCATGCTCGTGGGCGAAGGCCAGCCC
>JBBRGK010000303.1:0-4770 GCA_038240805.1 Dehalococcoidia bacterium
GGCCGCCAAACTAACTTGAAACGGTAGGCAACACGGCCAGGAGACCCGACAAACTGCCCGGATGATGGTCCCGACGCCGATGTGCCGCTAGGATGAAACGGTTGCCCGCCCTGCCTCGGAAAGCCATGGAGAGGCCGAGCGCGGCCTGCGGAGGTACTGCATGAGCTCGATTCCCGTTGCGGATCGGATGTCCCGTCTGGGCACGGAAACAGCGTTCGAAGTGCTGGCCCGCGCCAGGGCACTTGAAGCTCAAGGTCGCAACGTCGTTCATCTGGAGATCGGCGAACCGGACTTCGACACCCCGATCAATATCCGTGATGCGGCCAAGCGCGCCCTCGACGAGGGTTTCACACACTACGGCCCGTCGGCGGGCCTGCCGGAGCTGCGCCAGGCGATCGCCGCCTATGTCGGCGGGACACGCGGCGTCCCCTACACGGCGGACGAGGTCGTCGTGACGCCAGGCGGCAAGCCAATCATGTACTTTGTCATGACGGCGGTGCTGAACGAGGGTGATGAAGCGCTCTATCCGAACCCCGGTTTCCCGATCTATGAAAGTGTGATCAATTTTCTCGGCGCAAAGCCGGTTCCGGTTCGACTTTCGGAGGAGCACGACTTCCGGCTCGACCTCAACGACCTGGAATCCAAGCTCACCGATCGCACACGGCTGCTCATCCTCAACTCTCCCCACAACCCGACCGGCAGCGTTCTGACCCGCCAGGACATCGAGCATATCGCTGGCCTCGTGCGCGGCCGAAACCTGCTGGTACTCTCGGACGAGATCTACAGCCGGATGCTATACGGAAGCGAATTTTTCAGCATCGCCTCATTGCCGGGCATGCGCGAGCAGACCTGTATCCTTGATGGCTTTTCCAAGACATATGCGATGACGGGCTGGCGGCTTGGATACGGCGTGATGCCAGGTGATCTTGCAACCCGAGTAGCCCGTTTGATGACGAATAGCAACTCTTGCACCGCGTCGTTCATTCAACGTGCGGGAGTAGAGGCGCTGGAGGGTCCGCAAGAATCGGTCATCGAGATGGTCACAGAGTTTCGCCGCCGCCGCGACGCGATCGTCGACGGTCTGAACGCAATCCCCGGTATCAGCTGTCGGGAGCCGCAGGGAGCGTTCTACGTCTTCCCGAACATCACCGGCACGGGTGTAGGCTCGGATCGTTTCGCCGATGCGCTGCTTGCTGAACATGGCGTGGCAGCGCTTGCGGGAACGTCGTTCGGCAAATATGGCGAGGGCTACCTGCGGCTCTCCTACGCCAACTCTCTCCCCCAGCTCCGGCTGGCGCTCGATCGCATCGGGGATGCGGTGCGCTCTGTCCGGGCATAAAGAGGAACACGCATTGATCAACTACTCCCGATCCGGCGCGGTTGCGGCGCTGGCCTTTGCGGCCGTCCTCGGCGGCTGCTCAAGCAGCAACAATCGCGCAGCCAGGGCCACGGCAACCGCGACGAACGCGCCTGCCGCTGCTGCGCCATCGACTACTCGCGCGGCCGGGGCGCCGACTCCGCGGCCGGCGCAGCCGATCGGCACACTTGCGCCGACCGACCCAGCGCTCACGGCGCTGGTACAAAAGCTGACGCCGCTTCTGCTGCAGACCGCTGACCTGCCCCAGACCTTCAAGACCTTCCAGCCAGCCGGCGTCTTCCCGGTTAGCAACGCCGACTACGCCCGCGGACAGGCGACCGCCGCCGACATTCAGAGCCGGCTGGATATGGACGGACGGCTTGGTGGAGCACAGACGAGTTGGACGCTGACGGGGCAGTACCGAAGCGGCCAGAAAACGGTCACGTCGATTGTCGATAATGTCTCTGAGTTCCAAAATGCGGACGGCACGAAAGACGGGCTCGCACTGATTTTCTCGCAGATCGCGCCTTCGGGGACCACGCCGCAGGGGGACCAGTACAACACACGGCAGCTCGACATTGGCAGCTTCGGCGACGAGTCACATGCCTATCGGGTGGAAACGAGGCCAAACGTCAGCGTGGCAGGAACACCGGCGGCAACCATCGAACAGGTCTCACTGGTAACGTACGTTGCTGCGCTCAGGCGAGGGAAGGCAGTAGCGATCATTAATATCGCCGCCATCAACCTCGATCCTTCGGCCGACGAGCTCAAACAGCTGATGACGATCCAGGATCAGCGACTGAAAAGCGCGGGCTATTAGCGCCGGCTTCCAGGCCCGGATCCGTGGCGACACGACTATCGCGGCCGGGCGGCTTCTTCGCCTTCGATCAGACCGTCCTTCATGTGGACAATGCGATGACATCGGGCGCCGATTCCCGCGTCATGCGTGACGATCACGAACGTCTGCTGCTGCTCTCTGTTCAGACGCTCCATCAGCCCCATGATCTCGTCTGCCGTCGTGCTGTCCAGATCCCCCGTCGGCTCGTCAGCCCACACGATCGCCGGGTCGTTCACCAGCGCCCGCGCGATCGTCACCCGCTGCCGCTGTCCCCCCGAAAGCTGCGCCGGCCTGTGTTGCGCACGCTCCGCCAGGCCCACCTGCGCTAGTGCCGCCAGCGCCTTCGTGCGGGCAAGCTTCGTGTTGACGCCCGAAACCACCAAGGGCAGCTCGACGTTCTCCACTGCCGATAACACCGGCAGCAGGTTGTAGAACTGGAAAACGAAGCCCATGCGCCTGGCACGATAGGTGGTGCGGGCGTTGTCATCAAGCCGTGCAAGGTCGGTGCCTTCGATACGGATAATGCCGGTATCGTAGGAGTCGAGCCCGGAGAGGCAGTTGAGCAAAGTCGTCTTGCCACAGCCGGAGGGACCCATGATTGCGACCATTTCGCCTTTGGGCACCTGCAGACTGACGCCGCGCAGCGCCTGCGTCACCACGCTGCCGCTGTGATAGGTCTTCGACAGCCCTTCGGCGTCGACCATGATCGAGAGCGGGGCAGCCTCCGCTTCAATGCCGGACTGGCTGGCGTCCAGAAGACTTGTCATCCGAAAGATCTCCCCGCCTCCGAGCCATCCGACAGATG
Source organism: Dehalococcoidia bacterium (assembly GCA_038240805.1). GTDB lineage: Bacteria > Chloroflexota > Dehalococcoidia > CAUJGQ01 > CAUJGQ01 > JBBRGK01. The sequence goes on from JBBRGK010000303.1 coordinate 3,001, forward strand.
GCTGCGGGGCAACTGTTTCTCTAAGCTCATCGTCGCCGGTCGGCGGCTTTGAAGCACGGCCCAGCGGATGCGCTCATTCCATATCGTTTTGTCGCCGGGTCCCCGTCCAGAAGTATCGGTCGCATCGTATGCCAGAAATCTTAACGGCTCATGAGTAGACCTGATCTATCAGTCCGGCGCGAGGATCGAATAGCGACCTGTCGAGCCGAGGCTCACCGGACGACCGGCATGGCCATCGGTATCAGCCCGGCGCGTGGTGTCGCGGTCCGCTGCCGCGCCGGTGTGGCGGTACGTTGTGCCGGTCCGAGTGAAGCGAGGCTCGATCCGCCGAAGTATCCCTGCAAAGCAGCGACCGCCTGGGGCGACGTTTGCAGTGACACGAGACGGCTGAGCAGGGCCAGCAACGTGGAGCGATCGATCGCTCCAGCTTCGATTGTGAGGGCGCCGTGCCCGGTCTCCGCGCGAAGGACAGTGACCCTGGGCAATCCCGGCCACGTGACCAGAAGCGCCGGGTAACTCCCGCCCTCGATCGGCACCGTCAGGTTTTCGCGCGCGGGACAGCCCACCGATCGGAGAGCAGCGCCGGGATCGGCAAGTGGATCGGCCGCCCGAGGGGTGCCAGGAAGACGGGCCTCCAGCCGGATCGCGTCGAGTGCGTCGTCCAGGTCATTCGGAGCAGGTATCTTTGCTGAGGACGGCGACGAGACCATAATCACGATGCTGCCGCGCTGGGCCGCCACGCGGTACTGCAGGACAAAAAGGCTGACCTGACGCGCAGTTCCGGCTGGAACGGTAGAAACCCGCATCTGCAGCGGTGCGATCTCGTTGACGGGCGCGTTCAATGCATAAAGCGGGAACGCTGCCGCTGTCGCGATCTTCGCGACCTCCGGGGTCGGTCGGGGCGTTGCAGTCGCCGGGACCCCCGGTTTCGGCGTCGGCGTGGGAGAGCGGGGCGCCGGCTGGAAAGCGTCCGTGCGTTCGGGACCGACCGCAGCGGCAGGCTCGTTTTCGATGAAACAAGGTGGAATGTCGTCTACAGGGACCGGCGCCGTGCCAGCCCGATTCGTAATCGCTCCCTCGTCAACCGTCGCTACGGGGGTCGAGCGCCTGTCTGCGGCCGAACGAGGGTTCGATGTGCAGGCCGCGAAAGCGAAAGCGGCTGCGCCAATAACCAGTGGCCTGAGGAAGTGCAACCTCAGGCGCTGCACGACCTTCGCATGGGAGCGCGCCGGCCATGACTCCGGTATCCTGCTATTCCTTTCCATTGACCGCATAGGCGCGTCTCATCCCTAACCGCGGCGAAACCGCTATGCTACGCGATCAGTATACTGGCTGGTTGTGCCGCCACAGTAGCCCAGCCTGACACGAACAGAGAACTAATCCTTTTCGGTCCTTGATATACTTCCGGCTCTCGTTGAGATGGAACCGCAATACGTCCGGGGCAGAACGAATCGTACACTCAAAGCTGCACCGTCACCCGAAGCAGCTTCACGCGAGGTTAGCCGTGCACCTCCCCGGCGTTCGCAGCTGGCGCAACAGCGCGGTTCAATCGGTGTCACAGGGCGACGGAGATTCCGCGAGGTCGGGCACAGCCGCCAGATATCCGGTGCTTCCGCAACTGTCACATCCCAACCGAAAGACCGTCAGGAACGTCGCCATCGTCGCGATGACTCTTCTAGTGGCCGCCATTGGCGCCGCGATTCTGCCTGCCGTGGTACGCGCCGGCAGACAGGCGCTGGATTCGCGCCTCAATCCGCCGCCACAGGAGAG
>JBBRGK010000304.1:0-4766 GCA_038240805.1 Dehalococcoidia bacterium
GGGGCTCGATTGACGCGATCGACACTGCTGTTTCTCCACGGGGAACGCTTAAAGCGTCTCCGGATACTGTGGGAGTGGAGCACATTGACAGGCCGTTCTGCACTGAACGCATTAGCCTACAGCACCGTAACAGGTTCGTCACTTGTGCGCCGTTTCGTATGAATGGTCCAACACGGTGCATTGGCCTTCACGATCGGCACGTACATCACGGCTCTTGTCAAGGCCTACGGTGCTCGGCCGGCGTGGAGGCCGGAAAGCGCCGGGCCGCGTCGAGTGCACGCTGGCATGTGGTCCGAACGGAAAACTGTCGCCACTCGCGACAGTGCAGCCCGAACGGCGGCGAAGCTTTTCGGTGCAGGGATGTGAGGGGCGCTATCGCTGGTTCAGGAACCGCTGACGTATTCAGCAGCGACGAAGCCGAGTGCACCGTTGACGCTGACGCCAAGCCACTGGTGGCCGTCGGCAGAGGGAGGCGGGAAGGGACCGGTTACGGTCAGGACCGTGCCCTCGGGTAGCAAGATGATCTTGTTGTCGCCGACGCCAGGGCTACTTCGCAGGTAGGCGCCATCGCCATCTGTGCCGGCGATAACTGCGTTGCTGCCGGCCTGCAGCGGCGCGGTTGAGCGGCGGCCGGGCGGGTAGATGACGAGGGCATACGGCCCGGGCTGGGCTTTTAACGTCGCCTGCGTTAGCAGAGAGATCGACATCGTGATGTCACCGCCGCGCACCCATGCGGAGGAACGCGCTGCCTGATCGTCGGGGTCGAGCAGGTGAACCGTGTCGGAGCCGATGAAGCCAGCCAGCACCGGCCAGTGGTCACCATAGGCATCACCGCGTCCGAGCACGGACCCGTGCACCAGCGGAATGACAAGGTCGCCGCCGTCGATCGCGTCGCGCATCAGCTGTATCTCTGCTTCGGGTTCGCCGGGCAGGCTGGAAGGAATCAACGACGTGTGCAGGCCGTAGGCGGTGAAGGCATGCTGGAGGTCGTCGAAGATCGTGCCGATCGAGTTGGGCACGCCCATCGTGCGGCGGATCGCGGCGACGAAGCGAGCGTCGGAGATGCCTGCGGGGCGCAGGCCGTATGCATCAAGCACCATCGCCACGCTGGCCGGGCCGCAGTCCTTCGTATCGCTGGGGTTGCCGAGGTACTGGTGGATGTAGCGCATCCCCAGCTCGGGCGCGAGGTCGCGCCCATAGGCTGTTTCGGTTCGGTCGGATGCCGCGACGGCCAGCAGCAGAATCGCACCGAGCAGAACAGGCCATCGATAGTGGGCGCGCCGCAGCGAGGCGGGACAGGAGAGCAGACTCATACCTGGCAGAACTCCATAGGCGAAACGCTGTCACGATCGTAGCTCGGGCACCGGGGCTGAGGAAGCGATCACGCGCTCTGGTGGTGGCGTTCTGAAGCCGGGGGAACCCGGCATCTGAACACCACATCTTTCCGGGTTGGGTTAAGACCTGCCGTGAAGTATACGGTATGCGAGCTAATTGTCAAGTTGAGCTAGCACTTGACACATTACGGTCTGAACGCTGCTTTCACCTGTTATGCCGAACAGGTGCAGCCGGGCGAGCCGCCAGCCGCTTCTCCGAGCAGACTGCAGCCCGAGCACTCGCCGGCTGGATGGTCGCAGGCGCAGTGCCCGGCAAGGTGGCTCTGCAACTCGGTCATCTGCGCCTGCAGCAGCGTCAGCTCCTCGATCTGTCGTTGCACGTCCAGGACGCGTCGATCGAGCGCCAGCTTCAGCCGTGGCTCGAAGCTGCGGCACGCCTCCTCGAACGCCGCCCGCACCAACTCGCGCACTGCGGGCAGCGGGAGCCCCAGGGTGCGCCCCCGCCGAATGAGCTTGAGCCGCCGCACGTCGGCTGCACCGTAGAGGCGGTAGCCGCCTTCTGTGCGTGGCGCCTCGCCCAGCAAGCCCTTGCTTTCGTAGAAGCGTACGGCCGGCACGGAGAGGCCCGCCTCTCGCGCAGCGGCGCCGATCCGCATCATGCCAGGCGATGGTTCGGCAGGCAGTAGGGAGGGCAGCATACGACCTGACCGTTCTGCCGGCAACAATTGTTGTATCTGCGATGCCATAGAATGTCCTTGATCATATCCGCAGGACCGTCGCATGAACCGGGAGGTCTCCGCCCTGCACGATCCAGCTACCTTTAACAATACGCCGTTCGTGCTGCGGGTTGAAAAGCCGTGGGGCTATGAGCTGCTGTTCAGCCCGCCGGGCAGACCGTATGCCGGCAAGCTGCTGCATCTTCACGCGGGCAAACGGATCAGCCTCCAGTATCACGATGAGAAGCATGAAACGATCGTGCTCTTGCGTGGCCGGGCGCAGCTGCAGGCCGACAACGCTGCCGGCGTCCTCGAAACGATCGAGATGGAACCGGCAAAAGGCTATAGCAATGTGCCCGGCCAGCGGCACCGCCTGATCGCTATCGATGACTGCGACTTCATTGAGGCGTCCACGCCGGAACTGGGCACTACGTACCGGCTCGAAGACGACGCCGGCCGCGGCCATGAAACCGAGGCCGTGCGCAGCAGTGATGGACGCGGCTGGCAAACACGGGACGCTGGTTGAGGCAGTGCCCGGCGCTGTGCCGTCCGGCTCAGTGGTAGTTCGCGAACCAGAGCAGGAAGGCGCCATAGAGCAGCAGGACGACCGCCGCGCCTGCAGCGGCACGCTGCACCCGGTGTTGACGATCGGAAGGGTTCAGCCACCACCCAAACGCGGCACTGGCGCGTGGAACGAAAAACCAGCCCATCGTCGAAACGCTGAACACGTTGCCAAGAAATAGCGCCAGCCAGAGGGGCATCCCCTTCCCGGTCAGGTACGGGTTGGACACCCATTTGCCGAAGAGAACCACGATCGGATAGAGCACCAGCAAAACGATCATGTTCTGCTTCCAGGCGGAAGGGGGACTCTGGCCTGCGTCGCCCCCGGACGTGAACCAGGTCTCGAACCCGTTCTGGACTTTTCGCACCCGCGTGTCTACGTCGAATGCGGCTGACTCGGAGAGCAGTTGGGTGCGCTCGCTTGAGGCAAGCCATGCATCAAGATGCTCGTTCGTATCGAACCGGACGAGCATTACCCAGTCTTCCTGGACGCCGGCGATCGGCGGTTCGAGCTTGTAGCCCTGGAAGCCCTCGAACTTCGCTTCGATGGCCGCGATTCGGCGTTGCCACTGCAGAAAAGCGTCCTCCTGCCCCGGCTTCACCCGCGTCGAGATGACCACGGACACGGGCGAAGCCGGGCTGCGGGGGTCGCCTTCGTTGAACAGGTGGATATCGATCGGGCCGACCAGTTGCGGTTGGATCTCGGCAAGCAACTGCTGCCGTTCGTCCGTCTGCAACCAGGCCCGCGCTTCGGTGAGTGTGCCGAAGCGTTGGGTGATCACCCAGTCGAGCTGAACGGGCGGAGACGGCGGGTAAACCCTCTGATCGACATAACCAGCGAAACCGCCGATGACCTCGTGCAGCCGCTCGGTCCAGCGCTCAAACGCCGCGGCGCCATCGGGAAGCACGCGGGTCTGGATGACGAGCGTGACGGACTGGGTAGCGGGCGGTGAATCCATGGGCGGTTCGCCTCAACTCGCGGAGATTAGTAGCGCACGCGGCCGGGCAGAACGTTGAACTTTTTCCACACTTCGACCATCTCGTCGCGCAGCATCTGCTCCAGCGGAACTTTTCGCTCGGCATATGGCTGCTTCAGCGCCTCGTCGATGGCGTCGTCGTCGAAATCGCCGTATTTGCGGGCGTCTTCGATCTGGGCGGCATAGTAGATATGGCCGATCCGCGCCCAGAAAGCGGACGCGTAGCACATGGCGCAGCACTCGCCGGCCGTGTACATGTCCGCGCCGCCCAGGTCATAGACGCCGAGTTTACGGCAGGCGTCACGGATTGCGGAGACTTCACCGTGCCAGGTCGGGTCATTCTCAGCGACGACGCGGTTGACGCCCTCACCGACGATCTTGCCGTCCTTGACGATCACAGCGGCAAAGGGACCACCAGCCTTGTCCACCAGACAGGTCTGGGCTGCCATCTCGATCACGCGGCGCATGTACTTTTCGCGGTCAGCCTGGGTCTCGTTCTGTGCCAATTATGGCCTCCTCATTGTGTAGCCAGGCCCATCAATCGCGGCCAGAGCCGGAACCGGGCTGTTCGAGAGGGTATCACTATTCTGGCTGACGAGAACGGGACCGTCTGAACGAAATGCTGGTGCAGGAGAACGCAGTGTTCAACGACCAACAACACCGGTGATACGTAGAGCGACCACAACGGAAGACGGCCCAACCCCTGCAACGGGGGTGGGCCGTCAGCGTTCGCGTCCAAGCAGGGCTTACGAGCAGAGGATGCCGATCGATGTGTACTTGTGCTGCGGGTCCGTCTGACCGATCTTCTGGAGGGCGTTCACATTGGCGCCGAGTGTATGGACGACGCCCTTCGTTATCGGCACCATGACGGTTTCGCCCCGGATGGCGTGCGCCGCGAGCGCAGGCTCGTCGATAAAGCCCTCTGCCGGCACGGGGTCATCGACGTTGATGGTCGTGAGCGAAGCCGGTGGGTCACCGAACGAGTCGTTCTTGATCCAGAGGTTGACGAGGGCGTAGTGGCCGGTGTCGCTGCAGGCGGCGGTGAAGCTCAGGATATCCAGGTCTGGAGTGAGCGATCCGTAGAAAGGGTTCCATTTGATATGCCGGGGCTGATGGGACGGGGAGGGACGCAGCACTGAGCGCTGACGCCACTCGGGCGGACCATGAGCGCCGTGACC
>JBBRGK010000305.1:0-4741 GCA_038240805.1 Dehalococcoidia bacterium
GGTCGCCGCCGGATCGACCTCGAAGATCACGCAGGCGTTGCCATCGGAGATGTAGAGCTTGCCGTTCATCGCGACCATGTCATACGGGTTGCTGAAGTTGTAATCGGGCGGGATGTATTTCGGCGGATTCGCTTTCTGAAACGCTTCCAGGTTGGCCCACAGGGTGACCGTGGCGTCGCCGTTCACTTTGTAGACGCCGGTGGGGAACTTCGGAGCCCCGCGCGTTTCGCCAGCCGCGATCACGGTATAGAGGTCCTGCCCGATGAAGGCGACGGAAGTGACGCCCATTGTCGCGGCGAAGGGGCCATCGACGACCGGCAGCTTATCGGCAACGACGGTGCGGGTGCCGTCGGGGGCAAACTTCTCGATCCGGCCGTTGCTGCCGATCGTTGGGCCGCTCACACCGGGACAGTGCGCCTGGAAACGGTCGAAACTCGGTCGCCACGACTCACAGCCCGGCTTCACCGGCCCCGGCGGCGGCGTCGCTCCCCCTCCTGATGAAGCGGTGTCACCCGGTTTCGTGCCGGCCTCGGCGACGTAGAGGGCGCCATCTGGCCCCCAGGTGAAACCGCGCGGGTTGATCAGCTTATCGGCAACCAGCTTTGCGCCGGCCGGCGGCGGCGGCGTTGGAGTCGGGGCGACACGCGGCGAGGTAGTCTGCGTGGCTGCGGGGCTGCCGGAGCCTGTGCCGGTGACGACCACGCCGGCAGCCATCTCCGGATGGAAGCGGCAGAAGTAGGCGAAGGTGCCGGGTGTGTCGAACGTGAAGCTGTAAGTCTGGTTCACATTCGAGAGCGTGTTGTCGAAGACTGTGCCAGCGTCCTCGCCGCCCGGTCGGCCGGATGTGACGGTGTGGGGAATAACGTCGAGCTGCGTCCAGGTGACGGTCGTGCCGGCCGGCACAGTGAGCGTGCCCGGCTGGTAGAGAAAGTTCTTGATCGCCACCGTCGTGCCGCCGGACTGCGCCTTCGTTACATTGCCGCTGGCGCCGTTGGCGCCGGTGCTTGAGCCGGAGTTATCAAAGGGCGGGTTGTTGGCGCAGCCGGCGACCAGCGCGGCGGCGGCGAGTGCGGCGAGGCAGCAGGCGGCAAAGAGGCGCGGTGAACGGGATCGTGACAGGCGGTACATGCTTCTCTCTCCGGGTGGGTTCGTACGGTGAGAGGGTACTATGCTTGCGCGGCGCAGTGCCACGATCGCCGCGCCCGGTGGCCGTTCGGCGTCACAACGCGCCATTATCCGTCGGTCGTCGCCCAGAACACCGGCGGCGCCGCTATCGCGTTGGCCGGCCCGAGGGCCCGGAATTGATCTGGGCAAAGACCACAGTAACCCCGGCAATCGCCGTCAGGGAGGCGGGCGGGAGCACCGGCGGCGGAGAGACGAAACCACTGGCTCCTACCCCCGGTCGCTGTCGGGCTGCCCCTCCCGCACGGTAGCGCAGGTTGTCGCCATCTTCGTCTCCGAGGGGCGATCGTGCAATGTGTGGCGCCCTCATGGCATCAGTGCCGCCGACTCCGGGCGGCTCCGCTGCCCCAGGGCAAAGGTGATGCAGAGGTTGGCCACGCCGAAGCCGGAGACGACGAGCAGCAGCAGCCGGAAGGCGGCGAGGTGCGGGTTGACGCCAAGCAGCGTCGCAACCACGGCGGCGCCGATCACCGAGCCGACGTAGCGCATCATCGAGAGCGTGCCCGCTGCCGCACCGGCAAGCCGTGGCGGCCATGCCTCCAGCGCGGCGGCCTGCTGCGCCACCTGCTGCACACCGACGCCGAGGCCGGTAAACGCCAGCGTCGCCGCCAGCGCCGGCAACGGCAGCTGCCCGATTGTGCCCGAGAGCAGCGCCGCAGCCGACAGCAACGTGGCGGCGCCAAAAACCATCACCGGCTTGCTGCCAATGCGGTCCGCCAGCCTGCCCGCCAGCGGCGAGATGCCGACCGTGACGCCGCTCATCGGGAAGAGCATCAGTCCGATACGGGCGGAGCCCAGGGTCCGCTCGCTGCTGAGATACAGCGGCATTGCCAGCAGGATCGTGTACTGGACAAAGTTCGAGAGGCTGACCCCCGCTGCCGGCGCCCAGTAGTTGCGCCGCGAGAACAGCGCCAGCTTCACAACCCCTGTGCCGCGTCGCCAATAACTCAACGCGTACATACTCGCTGAAAGCGGCAGCAGGCCGGCGGCAGCGGCGATCACAATCGGACCCGGATGCTGGATCGCGGTGCCGATCAGGGTTGCGCCGGTGAACACACCCGCCAGCGCCAGCACCGACGGGGCATCGATCGAAAGCGAAGAGCGGCCGGCGCCGCGGTCGCTGCGCAGAGTCAGCACAAGCAGCAGCGCGCCAAGCCCGAGCGGTACATTCGCGAGGAAGAGCAGCCGCCAGTCGCCCGCCGCGAGCAGGAGTCCGCCGAGAACAGGTCCGATCGCGGCGCCAGTGGCCACTGCGGCACCGTTCGAGCCCAGGGCGCTGCCGAGCCTGCCCGGCGGCATCCGTTTGCGCAGGAAAGCGGTCACGTTGGGGCTGATCAGGCCGGCCGTCACACCCTGCAAAGCACGCGCCGCCACCAGGCTGGGAAAGCTCCAGGCGAAGGCCGCGGCGAACGAACAGACGACCAGCAGCAGCAGGCCCCAGCGGACCACGCGCAGGTGGCCGAGCGCATCGCCAAGTTGGCCGCCGATCGGCTGGGTGACCGCGACGATGATCAGGTAGGAGCTGATCAGCCAGGTGAGCGAGCCGACGCCGACGTGGAACTGCGCCCGCACCGCCGGCAGCGCCACAGCGATCATGGTCGAGTTGAGCGGCGTCAGCAGGCTGGCCAGAGCCACGGCCCGCAGCAGATGCTCGCGCGGCAGTCCGCCGCTGCGCTCATTAAAAGTCTCTGAAGAAGAAGTCTCTGAAGAAGAAGTCTCTTCAGAAAGCCCCCGTGGAGGCCGTGGAGGAACAGCAGAGGCAGTCACGCGCAGCACACCACCGGCAAACAGGCTCCACGCGCACCAAAGCGCACGTGGAGCCTGAATAGTTTCAGAACGGGAGCACAGGACCGAGGTTCAGTCGCGGGAGTCGATCCGCACGATCCCCTTCGAGCCATCGACCGTCAGCAGCATCCCGTCACGCAGCACGCTGGTGCCGATGGCCGTACCCACAACGCAGGGCAGCCCGTACTCGCGCGAGACGATCGCGCAGTGGCTGAGCACGCCGCCGGTGTCGGCCACCACGGCCGCGACGGTCGAAAAGAGCGGCGTCCAGGGCGGCATCGTCATCTCGCAGACGAGGATGTCGCCCTGCTCAACCTTGCTCGCCTCGGCAAGCGTGCGCACGACCTTCGCCCGGCCCTGCACCGTGCCGCGTGAGGCGGGGATGCCGGCGACGATCGAGGCGTCGCTGCTCGGCTCAGGCGGCATGCCGAACATTTTCATCATCGCTGCTGCGAACGGGTTCGGCGGGCCATCCTGCGGCGGGGGCGTGCCGAGGAACGGCGGCGGCACGATCCGGGCGAAGCGCTGCATCTCGGCGCGGCGCTGCTCAACCAGCAGGCGGTGGCCTTTTCCGGCCAGACCCTCGCGGATCTCCGTGCGATAGAGCATGAAGACGTCGTCCACGTTCTCGATACTGTCCAGGTGCACCAGCCGCCGGCCGAGCTCCAGCGCCGGCAGCCGCATCACGTTGTTGCCGACCTGGTCGATGTAGTAGTTGTGGTCCTCGGTGATCGTCAGATACCAGCGCGCCGCCTCGTAGAACCCGTTGAAGGCCGCAAGGTCGGCCGGCCTCTCCGCCAGCCGCTCGCGCGCCGCACCGAGCAGCCGCTCGCGCTGAGCAATGCTTGCCTGGTACTTGACCTCCGGATCGGCAGCGTCGCCGAGCCCGAGGTAGCCCTGGATCGTATTGAGCGGGATACTTGGGTTCTCGCGCCAGGTTGGCTCCGCGAGCTCGAACGCGTCCGACCGCCAGCCGAACTCATCGAGGTAAACGCCAAGTTCGACCAGGAAAGCACGGCCGGACTCGGACTGCTCCAGCCGGGCGATCAGTTGCTGTGGCGGGAGGCTCTCGAACAACCGCCGTAGGCCGGCGTCCGCCTTGACGATGCGGCTCAGGCGCCAGAGGCCGCGGCCGGCATCAAGGGAGCGGGTGGGGAAGCCCTGCAGTGTGTGGTAGGGCTCGGTCGGGTCGGTAGGTTGCAGTTTCGCGTTGTAGAAGTCAGCAAACTGGCTGGCAGACACGGTGACGAAGTTGATCTTGCCGTGCACGACGTAGCGATCGATGAAATCGTCGTACAGTTCGTCGAAGACTGTGGCGAGCTCCTGGTCGGTGAGATCCGCATAGTTCAACGTGCGGGCTCGCTCGAGTCCAGGCAGGATCGAGGGGAGCCACTCGTTCTGCCAGAGCTCGCCGATCGCCGGCAGCACCTGTCCGAGCGTCGCCTGGTAGCGGCCGATGCGGCTTTCGATCGTCTCATCCCCCAGATCAAAGGGGACAGCCGCGCCGTAGCCGTAGTAGTTGATCGCCTGCTGATGAATGCCGACCGGGCAGGCGAACTCGTCCATCGCCCGACAGAAGCCGGTTTGCACGCCGTCCACGAACACCTCCTGGGAAAGCGGTGTCATGGGGTGCGGCATATGCATCTTGTCCCACTTCCAGAAGCCTTCGAGTGCGGCAGGAACAGGGAACTCGGTTCGCGGATCGATGGTCGTCAAAGCGGTCCCTCCTTCACGGTGTGCGTAGAATACAGAAACATTGCAGACGCGTTTCGTA
>JBBRGK010000306.1:0-4733 GCA_038240805.1 Dehalococcoidia bacterium
TGCGGATCATGTGAGCTACAACCATGCGTTCTGGGAGCGGACCAGCGACGCCTACCAGGAACAGCATGCGCAGACGTTAAGCACGATCACCCCGGGCTGGGGGGTGTGGCAGGTGCCCGAGGCGGAGTTGCGGGTGCTGGGTGAGGTCGCGGGCAAGGATGTGCTGGAGTTCGGCTGCGGCGGAGCACAGTGGTCGATCTGCCTGGCGCGGCAGGGCGCCCGGCCAGTGGGGCTCGACTTTTCCGGCCGCCAGCTTCGCCATGCGGCGCGGCTGCAGCACGAGTGCAGCGTCACGTTCCCGCTGGTGAACGCCAGCGCCGAGAACGTGCCCCTGCGTGATGCTGCGTTCGACATCGTCTTCTGCGACTGGGGAGCGATGACGTTCGCCGCTCCGCGGCGCACCGTGCCGGAGGCGTCGCGCTTGCTACGGCCGGACGGCATCTTCGCCTTCAGCACCGGAACTCCGTTGCTGTACATGTGCTGGCCGGCGGGAGCCGCCGAGGTGAGCGATCGGCTGCAGTTAGATTACTTCGGCGAGCAGCGCTTCGCCGAAGAGTCCGTTGACTTCTCGCTTACCTACGGCGACTGGATCCGCCTTTTTCGCCAGAACCGGCTGCTGGTTGAAGACCTGGTCGAGCCACGGCCACCCGAGGGCGCCCGCTCCAGCTATCGTAGCGAGGAGAACCGTACCTGGTCGCGGCGCTGGCCCGCCGAGCTGATCTGGAAACTGCGCAAGGAGGGGTAGCGTCCCCTGGCATCGGATTCCTGCGCCCTCACGGGACACCAGCGCCCTTCGCCTGACCTATCGCCCTGTCGCCGCCATTTGCGAGAGCAACTGCCGCTTGCGCTGCTCCATCTGGTCACCGAGCATCTCGACTTCATCGCCGAGGTCTTTCTGCGCCTCCGGCAGCAGCTCTTTTTCTTCTTCCTCGATGTGGTGCTCGACGTTCTCGATCAGCACTGTCATTTTCGCCACGTACCGGTCGGGCTCGGCCTCAATGTCCATTGCCTTCAGCTCTTCGATCAGCACTTTGACGACGTGGTGCTCTTCCAGTCCCTCGTCGATCGTTTCCTTGAGCTCCTTGTCTCCCTTTCCTTTGGCGACCGGATAGAAGATCTCCTCTTCGAGCTCGGTATGCACCTCAAGCTCCGTGAAGATCTTGTGGGCAAGTTTCAGCTTCGTCTTGAACGCCTTCTCGCCGGCGCCCTCGAACTCGCGGAACAACCCCTTCACTTTCTTGTGGTCGTCCTTCAGCATTTTGACCGCGTTCACGCAGTCTCTCCTTTCACGATTGACAGGGAAAGCGTACGTGTGCCCGCCATGTGGAGCGGATGACCCGCCGCAGTATGGTGCCCATGCAGAAGGGCTATTGCTGCGCGATAGACATAATTCAGGCCGGCCCAGACCATCGACCAGCAGGCCTACACGGACTGATCTCAGGGTGCTCAGCTGCTGCTCAGCGTGCTATGTAGCCGCCATCAACCACCATAGCCGCGCCTGTGACGAAGCCAGACTCGTCGGAGGCGAGGAACAGCGCCATGCGGGCGATGTCCTCGGCCTGCCCGACGCGGGGCATCGGCTGCATCCGTTTCAGCCGTTCCAGCGCCTCGTCCGTGCTGCCGGTGATGCGCTCCACCATCGCGGTCTGGATCACGCCGGGGCAGATGCAATTGATTCGCACGTTGTGCTTCGCGTACTCGAGCGAGGCCGTGCGGGTCAGGTTGACGACAGCGGCTTTGGTGGCGCTGTAGGCGGCGCCGCCGTGCCAGCCGACCAGCCCAGCCACCGAGGCGGTGTTGATGATACTGCCGCTTTCCTGCCGCGCCATCACCGGGATCGCATACTTCATGCCCAAAAACACGCCGGTCAGGTTGACCGAGAGCACCTGTTGCCACTGTTCCAGCGTGTGATCCGCAAGCCGCGCCGAAGGCCCTTCGATTCCGGCGTTGTTGAAGATCACGTCGAGACGGCCATGGGCATCGATGGCGCGATCGATCAACGCCTGCACGTCCTGCTCGCTGCTGACGTCGCAGCGTTGGGCCACGGCCGTGCCGCCTGCAGCTTCGACAAGTTGCGCCGTCGCCGCTACCGCGTCGGTATTGATGTCAGCCAGCACCAGCCTGGCGCCCTCGCTACCGAAAAGCAGCGCCGTTGCCCTGCCGATGCCCGACCCGGCGCCGGTGATCACCACGCTCCGATCCTGCAAGCGACCCATGTGTGTTCTCTCCATTTTACCTCACCCCGTCCGCTCTCCACCGGCTGCGGCCGGTAGAGAGGGCGATCATTGGTTGCTCGATACGGATAACAGGGATGGACGGGCGGCAGGTGACCCGACGTGAAATCATCCCACGACAGAAATTCTGGCGATTGGTGTCGCTCCGCTGTCCATCCTCGCTGTCCGTGCAACGCAACCCACGATCGCCCTCTCTGTTGCCGCGAGGCAATGGAGAGGGGACGGGGTGAGGCTCGTCGTCCGTGCAACGCATCCAGGGATCGCCCTCTCCGTTGCCTCGCGACATGCGTGGAGGAGGATAGGGTTAGGGGTGCCCTCACCCCGGCCCGTACAGTGCCCGGCCGGCCAGGGCACCAGCGAACGCGCCATCCCGGATCGCCTCCTTACCATTCACGAGCACGTCGCGGACGCCTGCTGCGTACTCGTGAGGGCTGGCGTAGGTCGCCCGGTCGGCGATCGTCGCCGGGTCGAAGACAACGACATCGGCAAAGTAGCCCTCCTGCAACCGCCCTCGGCGGTCGAGACCGAGGTTGTCGGCGGGCAGGCGCGACATGCGGCGGATCGCCTCGGTGAGCGGCACCAGCTTCTCCTCGCGGACATATCTGCCCAGCATGCGGGCGAAGTTGCCGTAGGCGCGTGGATGCGTCGCTCGCAGCAGAAAGACGCCTTCGGCCGCCATCGAGGAGGCGTCGGAACCAAGCGAGACCCAGGGCTGTTGCAGCCCGAGGGCGACGTTCTCCTCCGACATCATGAAGTAGGCGGTGCCGATGCGTGACTGGTCGCGAATGACGAGGTTCATCAGGGTATCGATCGGGTCACTACCCTCCATCGCCGCGGCCTCAGCCAGCGTCTTGCCCTGGTAGATGCGCAGGTCCGGGTTGCGGGTTTGCAGCAGGAGAATATTGTCCGGGGAGCCCGCCGCCTGGTAGAGGTTCTCCCAGCCGTCGCGGGTGGTCTCGATCGCCGTGCGGATCTCCTGCCTTGTTGCCGGGTCGCCCAACCGCTCGATCAGCCGGCCCTGCCCGCCTTCGTGAAACCAGGGCGGAATGCAGTTGGAGAGCCCCGTGGCACCGGCGGTGTAAGTGTACATGTCGGCAGTGATCGCGAGCCCCTCCGCACGCGCCGCCTCGATGCGCTCGATCGCTTTCGACATCAGCGGCCAGGCATCGCGGCCCGAAGCTTTCAAGTGGTAGATCTCAGCCGGCACGCCTGCTTCACGGCCGATGCGCACCAGTTCGTCGACTCCGCCGAGCAGGCCCAGTCCTTCGTTCCGCATATGTGAGATGTACTTGCCCTGGTACGGTGCGGCGGCTCGGCACATCTCGATCAGTTCGTTGGTGCCGGCGAAGAAGGCGGGCGGATAGATCAGCGATGAGCCGATGCCGAGCGCTCCCGCCGACATCTCGTCGCGGATTAAGCCCCGCACGGTGTCCAGCTCGGCCGCGGTCAATGGGCGGTTCTCGTGTCCGGCGACGTAGACCCGCAAGGTCGTGGCGCCGATATATGAGGCGATGTTCTGGCTGATCCCGCTCTGCTCCGCGTAGCGCAGATATTCGGCCAGCGAGGACCACTCGACCGTGTAGGAGAGCGCCGGGTCCACGCTTTGCTGGCGGCGCCGCTCGACCTCAGTGAGCGGACCCATCGAGTGGCCCTCGCCGAAGATCTGGGTGGTGACGCCCTGCATCAGCTCGCTCAGCGAACGACCATCGTGCAGCATCGTCAGATAGGAGTGGCTGAGCATATTAATGAAGCCGGGCGCCACGGCCATGCCGCCCGCGTCGATCTCGGTGCCGGCGCGGGCGCCTTCGAGGCCGCCGATGCGGGCAATGCGGTCTCCGGCGATGGCGACATCAGCCACATACGGCTTGGCGCCGCTGCCGTCATAGATGGTGCCGCCGCGGATGATGGCGTCGAACGAAAGCTCAGGCGCCTCGCTGCTGGGCATGTTGGCTCCTCTTTTGAACATGAGATGTCGAAGCAAAGATACAGCTGCTGCGCCAGAAATAGGTAGTTGTAATTCGTGCAGATGCGTAGTTCTACCGATGTCAGCGACCGTTCACCAGCGTACGGTACCTATGCCAGTACCGTCTGAGACTCCAGGCTTCTTAGTCAGCTCTGGTCGGTGCCGGCACGCTATGCACGTCCGTACGCTGGCGTAATATCGGGACGCGGGGGCCGCCAGTCACGGTCGCCGGGCCGCACGATCGGATCTGAGTTCGGAGTGTGTCACCTCAAAGGAGTCAGTGCCATGTTACAGTTCCTACGCTCAATCCCCCGCCTGCTGCCCGTTGCCATCCTGCTGGTGCTGGCCGGTATGGCCGGGGCGACCGTTGCGCCGCACTCGCGAGCGCGGCTGGCCATCGCGGCGGTGGCCGTAGACCCGGCGCCAGCCGCGCCCGACGAGAGCTGGGTCGCTGCTCAGACAGCGCAGTTCTGCTCTGGACAGCCCGGATGCAAGGATCCGGGTCTGGTCTCACAAGCCCTGCGCATCTGTTACAC
>JBBRGK010000307.1:0-4697 GCA_038240805.1 Dehalococcoidia bacterium
TGGTACGGCCGAGATCATGACGCGCTGGCGCGAAATCGAGGGCGTTTGGAAATTGAACGATATGGCGATCGTCGGCGCGAAGGATGCTGCTGGCAACACCGTCGATCTCTCAGCCCCTGTAACCGGCTCCGCACCGCCGGCACCAACCGAATAACCAGCCGTTAAGACGGCATCGCACGGCGCTCATTGGGCACTCCCGGCCGTTACTCGGCTCGGTTCTGGCTACGAAGTTGCGGAAAGAGGATTACCTCGCGAATCGATGGCTCATCGAGCAGGATCATCAGTAGCCTGTCGATCCCGATGCCGAGCCCGCCCGCCGGTGGCATCCCGTGTTCAAGTGCGGCAATGAAGTCTTCATCGATGAGTTCTGCTTCATAGTCGCCACGCTCCCTCGCCGCGAGCTGGCCGGCAAACCGTTCTCGCTGGTCGATCGGGTCGTTCAACTCGCTGTACGCATTCGCGATTTCAAAGCCGCCGATAAACGCCTCGAACCGCTCAACGATCGCGGGTTGGTCTTCCTTACGCTTCGCCAGCGGCGACAACTCGATCGGATAATCCATCAGAAATACGGGTTGGTGAAGGTGCGGCTGCACACGCTGGCCGACAACTTCATCGATAAGCTTGCCCCATCCAAGCCCCGGTGCAGCGTTGATGTGGTTGTCCGCCATCCAGGTGCGGAGGCTTGCTTCGTCACGGTACTGCTCGAAGTCCATTCCGGCGTGCTGAATCAGTGCGTCGCGCATTGTCAAACGCTGCCACGGTGGCGCCAACCTGATCGTGCCGTCCCCGTTCGGAATCTCATCCGTGCCGAGCACCTCGCGCGCGATCGCGCCAACCAGCGTTTCGACCATCCGCGCGACGTCGTGGTAGTCCGCGTATGCCTGATAACTCTCCATCATCGTGAACTCGGGATTATGCCGCGTGTCGATTCCTTCATTGCGGAAAATGCGCCCGATTTCATAGACCCGGTCAAAGCCGCCGACCAGGAGCCGCTTCAAATGCAGTTCCAACGAAATGCGGAGAAATCGCTCTTCGTCCAGGGCGTTGAAGTGCGTCTGGAACGGTTTGGCCGCAGCCGCGCCGGCCTCCACCTGAAGCACCGGGGTTTCTACCTCCATGAAACCGCGTTCGTCCATGAAGCGACGGATCGCTGAAACGACCTGGCTGCGACGGCGGAATCGCAGCCGGGATTCATCGCTCGACATGAGATCGAGGTACCGTTGACGATACTTGAGTTCAACGTCTGATACACCGTGCCACTTCTCGGGAGGCGGCTGCAGTGACTTTGTCAGTACGACGAGGTGCCTCGCCTCGAGCGTCACTTCGCCGGTTCGCGTGCGAAACAGCCGGCCAGACGCCTGGACGAAGTCGCCGAGATCCAGCTCCCCGAGCAAGGCGAAATCGCGCTCCCCCAGAACCTCCAGTTTGCAGTAGACCTGCAATCTGCCCGCACCGTCCTGAAGGTCCATGAACGTGACCTTCTTTCCCATCGGACGTGAAAGCCGGATGCGGCCGCAGATCGAGAATTGGGCGGCGGCATCCTGCGTCCCTGCCTCGATCGCCACAAACGCTGTCAGAGCCTCTGCGGTCGTGTGGCTGCAGGCCGAACGCGCTGGATATGGATCAACGCCGATGGCGCGCAGCCGATCCGACTTGCCGAGCCGCTGCTGAAACAGCTCTTCATTACGCTGGCTCATCGCTCACACCATCCAGATACCGCGATTTTTGGGCGCAAACCACATCGGATCGATGACCCGATGAGGACAAAAAGTGCGGGGGCGGCCCGTGGCGCGCCCCCGTAACGATTATACCGATGATACTGGCGACATCCATGCCGCGGGGTCTTACTCGATTGCGGTGATGACCATCGCAATGAGTCCGGACGGGGCCTGTACTTCGACATGGTCGCCAACATGGCGTCCAAGAAGTGCTCTGCCGCAGGGCGACTCATTGCTGATACGGCCCTGCAGGGGATTTGCTTCGGCACTGCCGACTATGGTGTACGACTGTTCACGCCCGCCTTGCTGTTTCACGGTCACGTGGGAACCAACGCGCACACAGCCATCGGTCGTCCGCTCTTCGTCGATGGGCGTCGCTCTGGCTATCAGCCGTTCCAATTCTTGAATGCGGCCTTCAAGAAGCGCCTGTTCGTTCTTAGCGTCCTCGAAATCGGCGTTATTCTGCGGCCGGGCATCGCTGCGCGCTTCATGGATCCGAGCCGCCACTTCTTGCCGGCGAACGGTGCGCAGCTGGTCGAGTTCGTTGAGCGACTTCGCCAAACCGTCGCGGGTCATCGGTACAGAACTGAGTACCATGTCAGCTTCCCCCGGCGCTCGTGCTTACTTATGCCGCTACAGGTGTTTGCAAAATCCGACGGGCGCTCCCTGTGAACGGTCCAGGACATTCACCCTGCGGCGGCGCAATAGTATGCCGCTACCGGTAGCCTGTCAATGAAAGAAGTTTGTTACCAGATATCATGACTCGTCGCAGCCGGATTCCCTTCCATGGGACCGGCGAATCGACGCATGGATGAATGTATGAGCGAGCCGATGGTAGAATCCTGAGAATCGGTCCCGGGTCTGACTGCCGGAAGCAGGAAGCGGACGGGGAGCAACGCTTCGACGGCGGAGTGAAAGGCACGGTGGTGACCAAACCTGATCGGAGTGCCGCTCAGATGGCGGGTAGTCCGTCCGAACGCTGTACAGACGGAGTTCTGCCTTGAATCGCAGGCCCGGCGTTCCGGCGCGGTCCAGGCCCGGCGCCCAAACGGGCAGCAAGTTTGAATCGCTGCGGCGGCGCATGCCGCTGCTTGCCATCGCTGGAGCAGCGGTTCTGGTCCTGATCGCAGTCGTTTTGCTGCTCGGGCGGTGTGGCGGTGGGTCAAGCGCCCAGGCGTCGGAATGCGGCACCAGGCCCACCCCGCCGGCGGGATTCACCTATGCCAGCAAGTGCTGGGCGACGCTGAAGGATTTCGCCGGCAAAAAAGGCACTTTGAGCATCCCACTCACCGACAGGACCGCAACCCGCGGTCTCAGCCTGTACACACACGACGGTGGTACATGGAAGGCGGTAGCGCCTGTCCAGGTCGCGCAGGACGGTTCCTCGGCTCTGTTAACAACCAATATCGACGTTCCAAAAACGTTCGCCGTTCTCCGTCGCACAGGCGGCGACTTCCAGGCATTCGGCGTACTGCCGCCAGGAACACCCGCAAGCGCCGATGCGGCACGTTTGATGACGGCCGCGGTCCCGCAGGTGTACACCCCGACGCCTGCCGGGGACGGTAACATCGCCGGCGCTCCTGTCAGCAACCCGCAGGGCGCGGCGTACGCGCTGATCCCGGCCATTTCGGCTCCAGGAACGCCGGAGTTGCAGGCCGTCGGCGCGATTCTGGCGGACGACAGCCGTCGGAGCGGACATGTCGACCGCATCGCTGCGGAAGTGGAGCGCAACAATTACGATGGCATCGAGATCGACTACACGGCCATAGATCCCAGTTACAAGAAGAACTACACGACCTTCGTCCAGGCGCTGGCGACCAGGCTACATACATCGAAGCGCAAACTGGTATTGCGGTTGCCGCTGCCGCGAAGAGATGGAAGCAACTGGAATGTTGGTGCCTACGACTGGACTGAACTGGCAAAGTCGGCTGACTCCCTGATCATGGTGGCTGAGCGCGATCAGCAGATCTACCGCCAGCGTGTGCCCGAGGCGGTCAAGTACCTGGTCACACAGGTGGGCGACTCTCACAAGCTGATCCTGGAACTAACGCCGTTGTCCGAACAAAAGTCCGACCAGGGACAGGTGACGAGCCTGACCACTCTTGAGGCGTTGAGCATTGCTGGTCAGATTACGGTGCGAGACCGCACGAATATCGTGACTGGCGCCGATGTCGTCGTTTCAGCAGACAACATCAACCGGGAGAACGGCAGCGGCCCGCAGTGGTCACCACAGGGCGTGGTCTCGTTCCAATACCGGTCTGGCGATGAGCAGCGCACGGTATGGATCGAGAACGTTTACAGCGCTGCGTACAAGCTTGAGATCGTGCAGCTGTACAAACTCGGTGGTGTGTCGGTAGATAATGCATCCGGAAACCCGGCGATCGCAAACATCTGGCCTGCGATCGAGCAGTACCAATCGACCGGGTCACCCCTGTTGCAACAACCCAACCCCCAGTCGCTGCGGCCACAGTGGTTGAGCGACAACAAGCCGATTCCTGATGCCGGGAACAGGGCACAGATCACCTGGCGCGCCCCGACTGACGCAGGCAAGCACACGCTGACGGTAATCGTCAGCGACGGCACCATGCGCGTAGCCAGCTCGACAACAGTGGATGTCGTTGCCGGGATTCCAAACAATGCGCCCGCCGGAGCCGGTGGCGCTACTCCGGGAGCGCGGTCCACGCCGACCCGAGTGCCGCCTGCGGCTACCCGCACAACACCGCCCCGGTGACGCAGGCTGGAAGAGTACGTCCACTCTCAACTCCAGCCGAAACGCGGACGAGGTAAGGCGTGCGTGTAATCGCGGGCGAAGCGCGGGGGCGCGTCCTGCGAGGACCGAAGTCGCACGGCACCCGGCCGACTTCCGACCTCGTGCGGGGTGCAATCTTTTCGATGCTCGAAGTACGCGGCGCAGCGTTTACCCGTGTGCTCGACCTGTTTGCTGGTACAGGGGCGCTCGGGATCGAGGCGTTAAGCCGA
>JBBRGK010000308.1:0-4678 GCA_038240805.1 Dehalococcoidia bacterium
GCCCGCGAGGGCAATGGCGTCCTGCGCAGTAAAGTCGCCGGCCGGACCGGTGAGCAGCAGGGTAAGCACGACCCGCCCTCGCGCCCAGATCACGCGCCAGGCTTCGCTCGACAGGCCATTGCTGGCTGTGTATTTCTCGTGATAGAGGCGGCTGAGATCACCCAGCGGCACCGGCAGAGCGAACACTTCGACCACGCTGTTCAGCTGGTGCTGCGGGTCGAGCACGTTGGCCATCGCCCCGGCAGGATCGGCGCTGAGCGCGAGCCGCGCGTGAATCAGGTCGCCGCTCTCTGCCTGCAGCGTGCCGAAAATGACCTCGACCTCCGCGACGCGCTTCCACTTCACCAGTTGATCGTAGGCGGCACGGGGGTCCGGCGCGTTCAGGACGAGGTCCGCATTGCTGATCACGCCGCTGCTGAACGGCACGAAACCGCTCGGCTGCTGGCCGCTATCGGGCAGCCGGTTGGCCAGCGCGAAAAGCGCATCCAGCCGGTCGTCTTCCGACCCATAAGAAGGCAGCCTCGCTGAAACCGGCAGCGGCGTGGTGATTGCCGCAGCACGCCGGTCGGCGCTGGTGGCCAGCGGCAGCACCTGATCCAGCGTTTCGGTGCCATCGCGCACTTTCAGGCGAGCCATCAGCAACAGCCGGCCCCGACGCCAGAACACGTACTCATAGAAGCGGTTATTACTGGTCGAGGTGATGACCACCCTGTGCAACGCCAGTGACTCATCACCCAGCGACACCGGCACGGTCGGGAAATCAATCTGCTCGCCGCGCACAGGTGGCAGGTTGGCAAGCGTGCGCAGGGCGCCCGAAGCCTGCTGGTTTGTGGCGAATAGCTGTACCTGGAAAGCGAACTCACGCACCGGCGTGATCTGGTTGGGGTCGATGCTCTGACTGAACCCGGCGAGCAGACCGATCTGCCTCAGCGATTGCAGGGCGGTGTGCGCCTCATCCAGGGTGTTCGACTGGTCGAATGCATCGCCCGACGGCGTGATCGCCAGTTGACTGCCCAGCACGAAGCCGGCCGGCAGATCAGCCTGCTGCAGACGGTAGTTCATCAGACTGAGCACCAGTTCCTCGGTGCCAGGTCCGGTGGGCGCCGGTGTCTGCGCCAATACATGGCCGCTTCCGTGAAACAGAGCCGGCAACGTCAGGAAGAGCAGCGCCAGCAGGACGCCCGAGAGCCGCACGGGAACGCGCATCGTTATCTCCTGCCGGGCGGTTCGCCTGCCCGGCCGTGGCGAATACCGGAACGAGGAGTTGGTCAGCCGCCGGCTGCCGCAAGCAGGTATTGCACGGCGCGGGCCAGCTGCGGATCGAGCCCGGCAGCGAGAATCTCCGGCGTGCGCACGATCGTCTCATCCGGCGCCACACCGATACCATCGAGGTCCAGGTTATCCGGTCCGATCAGCACCCGCTCGACCTCCACCTGCAGCGCTGAGCCGCCGCTGAGGGGAACGAGGAGCGAGCTGCTGATACAGCCGTCAGTCGTTTCGCCGATCAGATGGGCGCGGCCGTTGGCTTGCAGGATTCCGGGCAGAATATCGGCAGCGGAAGCGCTGAACTTCTCGGTGAGTACCACGAGCGGACGCTGCACGGGGAAAGCGGCGTTGGGGTCAGCCCGCAGCACCTCGCTGCCGCCGGCCCGGTCGGAGATCGTATTGAGGGTCCCGTTCGCGACGAACAGGTTCGCGATCGCGTCCATCGTGTGCGCGTCGCCGCCCGGACTGGTGCGCAGGTCGAGCACCCAGCCGACGACGCCGCGCGCCTCGAAGTCGGTCAACGCCTGACGAACGGCTGCCAGTTGGCCGGGGCCGGTGGTGAAGTCGTCCCACTGAATCATGCCGATGTTGCCCGGCAGGATGGCCGTGCGAATAAATGGAATCACGGTCACCTCGGGCACGATCGCCAGAGTGATCGGGTCGGCGACGCCAGGGCGCTGCACCGTAACCTCGATCGGCGTGCCTGCCGGTGCGGTGAAAATGCGGCGCACGACGCGAGGGCTGCCCAGACCGCCGCTGGTGAGCAGTGTATCGCCCGGCCGCAAGCCCGCCTTTTCGGCCGGACTGCCGGGATAGACGCGGTAGACGAGCAAATTCTCGCGTCCGGCAACGAAGCCGGTATCCACGGTCGGCTGGTGGGCCACGGCGCCGTTTTCGATCGCAGCCAGCTCTGGTGGCAGAAAGGCAGTGTGGCAGCTATGGCGGGCCGCTGCCATCTGAGCAACGGCGCCGTAGGCGAGCGCAGTAGATGAAGGCGTCTGTCCGGAGGCAACGCGGCGGAAGGCGACCGCGAAAGCGTTCCAGTCCTCGTCCGGGTTGCCTGAAAACTGCGGCGGCTCAACCGCTGGCAAGCCAGAATCGGTGAGCGTCTTATTGACGCCGTCCCAGGCGTCGCCAAGCAGCAGAACGGAGCCGAGGCGATCGATGTAGCCGCCGTAGAGCAGGTCAAACGCGGTGCGCACCATCGCCAGGGCGCCGGTCTGCTGCTGCTGGAGATTGGCGGGCGTGGCGGGTGCCGTGATGAAAGCCGGGGCAAAAGGTGCAGCGCGGGCGCTGCTGGCACGAGCATCGCCGTGGCCGACGATCGGGGAGAAGGGGAGAACAAGAACGAACAGGAGCAGCGGCAACAGCCGCCTGGCCGAACAGGCCCGCATCGAGTGCCTCCACGTACGAATCCGGCGAATCGTCTGTATAGCGTACGCGATCGAGCCCACCTGAGATCTCAAGCACGGCCGGCACTTGCAGCGCTACCTTACATTACAATGCAGCAGCACAGCCAGGGAGAGATGCCCATGCCATCGATCAACGCAGAGATTGCACGCGCGGTGCTCGCCGCGCTCGACGGCGGCGAGCCGGTGATCACGGCAACGGTGATCCGTGCGCCCCGTGCAGCTGCGCCGGCGGTATCGGATAAGCTGCTGCTGCGGTCTGATGGCACCACGGTGGGTACGCTGGGCGGCGGCCCGCTGGAGGAAGCGGTGCGCGAGGCGTGCTTCGCCCAGCTGCAAAAGCACGGCACACGGCTGCTGCGGCTGGCCGAGTCCGGTGAAGTGGCAGCAGACCGGCACATCGCTTCGGCCTACGACATTCTGATCGAAGTTGTCGAGACACCGCCGATGCTTTTAATCGTGGGGGCTGGCCACATCGGCCGTTCGCTCTGCAAGCTCGGCGCCGAGGTTGGCTTCGAGGTGACGGTGCTCGATGACCGCCCCGACTACGCCAACCGCGAGCGGCTGCCCGAGGCGACACAGGTGCTATGCGAAGACTTCGAGCAGGCGCTCGACCGCATCCCGATCGGCCGCAACACGTACGTCGTCATGGTCTCGCGCGGCCACAAGCAGGACGAGCTCAGCCTCCGAAAAGTGGTGGGCTCGGACGCGGCATATGTGGGCATGATCGGCAGCAAGCGGCGCACCGGCACAGTGCTGCAGCACCTCGCCGGCGAGGGCTTTCGGCAGGAAGCGCTGGCCGCGGTACACACGCCGATCGGCATCGACATCGGCGCCGAAACGCCTGAGGAGATCGCGGTCAGCATCCTCGCCGAGATCATCATGGTCCGCCGCAGCGGCACCGGCAAACAGATGTATTTCCGCCGGGGTGGCCAGTAGTACAATTGGGTATATAATCCATTATGTACATGTGCTCCCTGGCTGGTATTCTGATTGGATGAACGGAGACTCATGATGATCAGGCGCATGTCCGTCAAAGAAGCCCGTGAGAACTTCTCCGATCTCCTGGGCATGGTCTACTACGGCAAGGAGCCTGTGATCGTCGAGCGCAAGGGTAAGCCGATGGCGGTCCTGATTAGCCCCGACCAATACGAACGCTACGAGCGGCAGGTGATGCAGCGGTTCGGCCAGGCTCTGGATGAGCTGCATGAGGCCAACGCTGACGCCGATGCGGACGAAGTTCAGCGCGATGTCGATGAGGCAGTCGCGGAGGTGCGCCGCGAGCAACGTGAGCGCGAGCGCGTCCGGTAAATTGGTCCGCGCAACCGTTGACACCAACCTCGCAGATCAAGGAACCGCGCTTTCGAGGCCGCGCGAGATAGGGCATGCTACCCTGAGGCAGGCGCTGCCGTTGATACTGCTCTCACGATTGACGCGCTGGAGTTGCGTGCCAGAGGCCGAGCACCTGCGATCCTGAAGACCTGGTCGGATGGGGAACAATCATGATGGGAGGGAATCGTGACTTTTAACCGGAATGCCGAGAAACTACAGCAGAATACCGACGAGCAATTGGCTGACCTTCTCGATCGGGCGACGAATCCTCCTGGTGTCAAAGAACTTCTTGCTATATATGAGGCTGCCGAGCGCGTATACGCTTCGACGATCGCGGAGCCCAGGATCTGGCATTCGAGCTCATCGAACGGCCGTTAACGCATGCCTACGTGGGGTCAGCTACTAACGGAACTTCAACGCCCGGAGAATCGAACCTCTCAAGGTGGCCCAGATTTCGACAAGGTCCGCCGCAAGTACCTGGCACAGCTACACCAGCTAACCCATCGTGCCGTCATTCTCTACGCCTCTGCATTCACCGATCCCGGACCTATTCCGTCTTCCGTCTTGCAGGTGTCGCTGGGAGATGTTCAGGGTTTCATGGAGGCGGTGTCAGGTACGACTGAGAAGGAACTCGATCTAATCCTTCACAGTCCCGGTGGCTCGGCTGAGGC
>JBBRGK010000309.1:0-4676 GCA_038240805.1 Dehalococcoidia bacterium
GTTTGCTGCCCCGCCCGCGAAGGTGACGCCATAGAGGCGCTCGCCGGAGACAAACAGGTTGCCATGATACGGCGTGGCGCCGTCGGTGGCGCCGCCTTTGAACTCGTGCACTACCTCGACGACGGATGTCCGCATATGGACGGAGAGCACTACTCCAAGGTCGTGTGCGCCGCCCTTGCGGGTCATCGCGTGCAAGTGGTTATGCAAACGGGCCGGGGCGCCGTGCGGCCCGGCCCCGCGAGCGTGATGGAAGCTAAAGACTAGCTGGAAGCCGCTGCCGTCCATGCCGATTCGGAAAAGCACGCCGTGGTCATGCTGGCCGCCGCGTTCTGTAAGCCCGTACAGCATGTCCTCGTCGCGAATCAGGCCGCTATGGGCATGGCTGCCGCAGCCTGTTCCACCGGAGAAGCTGTGCAGCAGATGGTAGCCGGAGCCATCGGCCACCATGCTGTAGATGGTGCCAACGTCATCGGCGCCGCCGGCAACGGTCATGCCATACAGCAGCGAGCCGGCAAGCAGCAGCGAGTCGTGGCGAGGGTTGGCGCCATCGTTGGGCTTGCCCGCAAACGAATGCAAAAGCCGGAAGTTCGATCCGTCGGCGTTCATCATAAAGACGGCACCCAAATTGTTGACGCCACCCTGAAACGTATGGCCAGCCAACGTGTCGCCGACAGCGGTCAGCGAACCGTGCGACTGACTAGCGCCTATCGGTGCGCCGGAGAATTCATGAACGATGCTGAAGCCGAAGCGGCTGATTTTGGCTGGCGCGGGTCCGGTCATCGTGCGTGATCCTTGAAAATCGGCTGCCCGTAACTGGCCGTGCAGGTTCCAGAATGGCCCAGGCAGCCATCGGACCGCTCGGCTCACGTGCCTCCGGGGCACAGCAGGAGCATGCCGAGACGAACCGTTCGTGTCAAGCGCGGTTTTGTATAAGGGCGTGCCGACGACGTAAGCATCTGCCGAAGCCTTTGACGCGCGACAACCCTATTTGGGAAGCCGTCGGTTGATGTGGCTGGCAGGCCTCAGACCGCCTCGAGCTGCCGGCGCGGCTCTGGCGGCAACTCCACGCGGATCGGGTCGCCGGGGCGCAGCTCGCCGCCGAAGAGCACGATGCCCATGATGCCGGCTTTGCGAATCAGGCCGCCCTGCTCGTCGCGCCCAAGCGTTGCCGCCATCAGGCCCGGCTGGATGCGATCAAGCTGGGCACATGGGTTGCGCAGGCCGGTCACCTCGACCACGACGGTGCCGCCAGGGTTGGTCACGTCGTCGGCGCTGTCTGCGCTACCACCGTCACGACCAATGTGCAGCCGTGTGCCGGCCGGCAGGGCGAGCAGATCGATGCCCCGCGTGGTGATGTTCTCGCCCATCTGTCCGGCGGATACGTCAAAGCCGGCAGCGCGCAGCTCGTCGTGCAGCTCGGCGTGGACCAGGTGAACCTGGCGCAGGTTTGGCTGGCTCGGATCGCGTGCCACCCGCGAGCGATGCTTGACCGTCACGCCCTGGTGGGCGTCGCCTTCGACGCCGAGGCCGGCGACCAGCCGGATGCCTTCCTGGTTCGGCTTATTGAGCGTATGCGTCGCGCTGCGGCCAATCGCCGTCACAACCCCGTTCATCCCATGCCCCAGCGGATCGCGTTTCGCACCAGGGTCTGGAAGGCATCGGTCTGCCAGGGTCCGTGGAAGGTCAGCGGCGTCTTGCCCTCGGGGTCGACGCTGCGGTCCACCGAGGGCTGGATGTTATTGCGCGGGTTGTGGCAGTGGCCGAGCGCAATGTAGGTGACGCCGCCTTTGCCCATGTCGCGGGTGTAGCCCAGGACCCTCGTCTTGCCGTCGGGCATCAGCGAGGTGTCCTCGTCGTAGACCGTTCCGATCGCGGACGCGACGGCGTCCGGGCCGTACTCGACGCTGAGCAGGACGCGCGATGAGGCGGGATCCTGCACCTCGATGAAGTACGGCTCGTCGGCAACATTAAATGAAGCGGGCAACCCTTCAGTGAGCACATCCGGCCCGTCGCCGACCGATACGTTGAAGCGGCGAATCGGCGGATGGGTGAGGAAGTAGCCGCCGAGCACGGCGTGATGATCGAGCTTGAGCATGCGCCGCTGGCGTGAGCCCTCCACCCGCACGGCGCGGCCGCCGCTGGTGCCGTGCAGCCCCAGCCAACGGCCACCGTCCTCCAACCACCGCCGGATGGCAAGCGACTGGTCCGCGTTGGGATAGGGGCCGGCGACGTAGGTGATCAGCAGACGGCTTGAGGGCAGCCACTTCTCGATGTCTGCGAAGTCGCTGCCGACCGATGCGGGCACCTCCTGCTCGGCGAGGAATTCGAGCAGCCGCAGGCGTGCGTAGTCGTGGTCGTGGCCGGCATCCTGGCCGGGCGGAAAGCCGCCGGCGATGAGATGAACCCGGCCGGGTACTGTTGCGTTCATGGAGTGTGCTCCTTCTTTGGAAAACCGCAGTCAAATCAGCGGCACCGGCTCCAGTTTGAACTCGCTCATGAACTCCTGAATGTGATCGATGCGGCCGGTGATCGACTTCGGCTCACTGCGGGCGATGAAGCAGACCGCCTCGGCGATCGCCTCGGGGGGAGACTGCATCGCCTTGTTCTGCTCGTTAACCAGGTGGTGCAGGATGGTGCCGGGCGTGGCGACGAGACCAGGCGAGATCGCGTTGACGGCCACGTTGTCGGCGAACACCTCGGAGGCGAAGCCGGTCGAGAAGCGCTCCATCGCCGCTTTGCAGGAGCCATAGATCGTGCCGCCGCCGCCCGCCGTGTAGGGCTGGCGCGGGTGGCGGCCGGCGCCCGAGGAGATGTAGATCACGTGGCCGCGGCCTTTTTCCTTCATGGCGGGATAGACCATCTGCGACAGCTCGATCGGCCCGAACACCTGCACCTCGAACATCAGACGCATCCGCTTATCGGGGAACTGGGCGATCGGGATGAAGTAGGTGATCGCGGCGTTATTGACCAGCACATCGACCGGACCGAACGTGTCCACCGTCTCTTCGATCAGCCGTTTGCGGTCTTCGGGCTGAGCGAGGTCGCAGCGGATCGCGTGCGCCTGTCCGCCGGCAGCGCGGATGCGGTTCACCGTCTCGGTGATCGTGCCGGGCAGCGGATGCTGGCCTTCCTCGACCGTGCGTGCCGAGACGACGACCTTCGCACCTTCCATCGCCAGACGGCGGGCGATCGCCTCGCCGATGCCGCGGCTTGCGCCGGTGACCAGTGCCACGCGCCCCGCCAGGGCGCCATTCGGATTGACCATTGGCTCGCTCATTGGACCGCCTCCTTGTCGTTCAAGCATGCATCAGAACCCACTATCGGTACATGTCCTTGCGCTGTCCAATCTGGAGAACCTGAATCGTACGTCTTGCGGCGTCACGGGTGAACCGCACACGCCAGTCTCCGACCCGCAGCCGCCACTGGTTAGCTACTCCACCCAGCTTTACGATATTCAGCCCCACAGGATTCGTGCAGAGCCGATCCAGAGCGTCGTCAATGCCCGCCCGGGTTCGAGCCGGGAGATCATCGTAATCGCGAGCCGCATGCGGCGTAAGTTCGATCCGCCAGGGGCTCACGCAGGCATCCGCAGACGGCGGCGCACCTGCTCCCAGGGAATCAGCTCACCGCGATCGATCTCAGCGAGTGATACCGCTACCGCCGCAGCTTCCTCCGGCGACTCGTCTTCGTCATCGATGGGTGCGTTGTGCAGCATGTAGTCCAGGTCATCGGAACATGGTTGAAGCTGTGCTGCGCGATACCCGTGCAGTAGCCAGCCTGCTGCGACACCGGCTGCTACGAGCCCAGCGCTCATTATCAGAAGCCAGGTCAAATCGTCGAAGTCCGCGGAACGCCCGGTTTGGATTGTCATCACATCATCCGTCGCTTCTGCCCGTTACCATCTGTCCGTTACAACGTAGAACCTTACTCTGCGTTCGTAAACCAGCTGATATCGCTTACTGGCTCCGCGACGCAGACCTCCCGCCAGGAGAAGCGGTACATCTCCGCCCAGGGCGCCGGCATGGGAGCTGGCTGTGGATACGCTGCGACGGTGGCACGGCCGTGTTCGGCGGCGCTGCAGTAACTGGCGGCGGCATGTGTTCGGCGGGCATGGGCGGCAGTCTGTCGCGCCGTCTCGGCAAGCAGCAGCGCCTCACTGAGATCCGGTTGTGCCCGTTCTGCCACGGCGGCGGCCTGCCGGCCGTCCTGCCCATCCCGGTTGAGCCGTTCGTCGGACACGGCCCACGCCGCCCTGGCAAGAGCCCATCCTGCCTGCTCGGCGGTCGCGGCGGCGGCATCGGCGGCTGTTAGCGCTGCTCCGGAGAGCTGCTCGGCCAACCGCTCGGCGAATCCGGGGGTATCTGGCCGCAGCCGGTGGCGGCGCTTACGGGTTCTATCCAGCGCGTTTTCGTGGGAGGAGCCGGGCCAGAGATGGTTGGGCCGGACGCAGGGCGGGTTGTCGCAGGCGTGGCAGGCCACCATGCCTGCGGGCCAGGGCTGGTTGTGGGCCAGCGACCACGAAACCCGCGTCGCCCGCAACGCCCTGCCGCGCCAACGAAGGATGCCGTAGTCGGCCTGGTCGCGCGGCCCGCGCCAGGGCCAGCATTCGCCTGCGGCGTCCCACGGCCATAGCTCGCTCAGCTCGCCGACGTGGCTCCAGAAGGCGTCCGCGAGCG
>JBBRGK010000310.1:0-4666 GCA_038240805.1 Dehalococcoidia bacterium
CGGGCAAGCTGGGGCGGCCGTAACTCCTCAACAACGGTGGTATACGCGATGCCTCGCGCAGCGAGCCCGTGCAACACGATCTCGGCCGGGCCGATGTGGATGCCGGCGATGATCACGCCTTTACCGCGCTCTACGGCACCAGCGAGGTGCTCGTACCCATTCACTTCCATGCCAGCAAAGAACGTGTCGAGGCCGCGCCGGGGGATTCGCAACAGCTCGACATAATAGCGCACGACCGAGAAGAATACTTCGCGGCACAGTGAGTTCAATCGCTCGCGGGATGCATCAGGCTCAAGCTCGCGCAGGTTGCACAACACGTTGCGTCGTTGCGCACCCGAAGTCATGCATGCGGCAAGGGCCGCTGGACGGGCCAGGGCTTCGGCAAGCTCAGGAAAGCGGCTGACACAGAAGGCTGACAGCTGGAAGGCACGCCAGCGCGCGGCGAGCTTGAATCCGAGGTGCCCTGAGCGCGGCCCGCGATTAGACTCCAAGAGGTACATTTTGGCCCGCAGCGTCGCGTGGCGGCCACATGCGGCGGAACATGTACCACTGCTCCGGGTGTTCGCGAATGATGCGCTCGTGCGAAGCCATGATCTGCTGCGTTAGCCCGACCACATCCTGAGCCGCGTCGCCGGTCGAAACGGTCTCGATGGAAAAGTCCACAATGGCACGAACGCGATCTTCGTGCGGGTTGATCCGCAGGATCGCGGCGGTAACGACCTTCGCCCCGGTGCGAAGAGCGATGCGGGCCGGACCTTCCGGCACACGGATAGCCTCACCGAAGAACTCTACCTCGACGCCACCCTCACCCATCGGCCTGTCAAGCAGAATAGCGAGCGTTTCATGCCGTCGCATGGCCCGCACGATGCCCGCCGCCGCCCGTTCCATTGGCAGCAACCGGACTCCACGCACGGTGCGGGCGGCTACCAGTGCATCGTTCAAGCGCCCCTGCGGCTGTGTTTCGGCAACGATGCTCACCGGGTAGCCACGCAGGGCGAGCACCGCCGCCCCGATGTCCCAGTTGCCGAAGTGCATCAAGACGAAGATCTTGCCTCGGGCTGAGCCCATCATCGCGTCGAGCTGGTCCCATTCCTGGAACTCCACCCGACGGCTGATGTCTACAGAATCAGCCGTCGGATGGCGCATAAAGTCCACCACGTACTTTGCATAGTTCTGAAACGACCGCCGGCCAAGCGCCCGCGCTCGACCAGACGCGCCGCGGCCTGTCACATGCAGCATGTTCTCGATGGTGTTGGCGCGCTTATTCGGCAGCAACAGCCAGGCGATATCTGCACCCGGTGACGCGGCTGCATATGAAACGCGCACCGGCAGGCGCCGGGTCACTGCAACACCGAGGCGCCAGAGCAGATAGAGAATCACAGTGGTTGTGGAGCGCCGTCTGGCGGTTCCGTTCTATTGAGTCTGCTCGGCCTGTTGCCGCTGCTCATGCTGTTCTGACTCGCTGCTGCCGTGGATATACTCTTCGACCAATCTTCGTGCCTCGTCGTCGTGGTACTGCTGCGGCGGCGACTTCATGAAGTACGAAGAAGGAGCAAATAACGCTCCCGACATGCCACGGTCGAGTGCGAGCTTGATGCAGCGGATTGCGTCAATCACGACGCCAGCCGAATTCGGACTATCCCAGACTTCGAGCTTCAGTTCCAGGTTCAAGGGCACGTTGCCAAAAGTCGTGCCCTCAATCCGGATATGGCACCACTTGCGGTCCTGCAGCCAGGGCACATAGTCGCTCGGTCCGACGTGAATGTTGTCGGGAGACAGAGGGCTGTTCGTCAGCTGTGAGGTGACGGCGTTCGTCTTGGAGATCTTCTTTGACTCCAGGCGCTCGCGCTCCAGCATGTTCATGAAGTCGGTGTTGCCGCCGAAGTTCAACTGGTAAGTGCGGTCGATCCGAACACCGCGATCCTCGAACAGCCGCGTGAGTACGCGATGCGTGATCGTGGCACCGACCTGCGACTTGATGTCGTCGCCGATGATCGGCACTCCCACATCCTCGAACCGCTTGCGCCAGTACGGCTCACGAGCGATGAAAACCGGGATGCAGTTGATCATGCCGCAGCCAGCTGCGAGCACCTGCTCGACGTACCAGCGGGTGGCCTCTTCGCTGCCGACCGGCAGGTAGTTGATCACGACATCGGTTTTGGTTTCTTTGAGGATGCTGATGATATCGGCCGTCGGCCCCGGTGCTTTTGTGATCACCTGTGACTGGTACTTGCCAAGTCCGTCGTGGGTCATGCCGCGTTGCACGGTGACGCCAGTCTTCGGGACATCGCAGAACTTGAAGGTGTTGTTCTGTCCGGAGAAGATCGCCTCAGAGAGGTCCTTGCCGACCTTTTCCACGTCGACATCAAACGCGGCAACGATCTGACAGTCGCTAATGTGGTAGCCGCCCAGATTGACGTGCATCAGGCCAGGAACGATTTCGTCGTCCTTGACGTTCTTGTAGAATTCAATACCCTGCACAAGCGACGAGGCGCAGTTGCCCACGCCGATGATAGCTACGTTGATCTTACCCAAATCGCCGGTTGCTCCTCGCCCATGTCCTACCTGCGCTCTCGGCAGCGAGGACCGTGGCTGCAGCTGGGCGTGCCTTTTAGTTCGAGCCACTTTGCACCTGTGAAGGGCTGCGCCAGCGGGCGGCAACCCACGAGGAAGTGTATCAGTCCTGTAAAATCAGGAACAAGTGAATACCACGCCATCGGGCGCGAGGGCAGTGGTCAGGCGCTCGTGATGGCCCCGGAAGCCGCTACACGCCGGCGGCAAGCATCAGCGGCTCACCCAGAAGATCGTATGGCATAGCGCTCGTGATCCGTACCGGCAGCATCGTGCCGGGTGCGAATTCGCCGCGCACGAGGACCACGCCGTCTACTTCAGGCGCGTCGCGGTAGCTGCGGCCGACCGAGACGACCGAGCCGCGCTGACCCTTTTCGCGCGCACTGGCTTCGATCAAGACCGTCATTTCGGCGCCGATCAGGGCTTTGTGTTTCTCATCGGAAATCACCTGCTGGATCTCCATCAGTTCACGGCGCCGCTGCTTCTTCAACTTCTCCGGCAGTTGCTCCTCGAGCGTCGCTGCCGGTGTGTTCTCCTGCGGCGAATAGGTGAAGACGCCGACGTGGTCGAAGCGAACGTCCTTGATAAACTGCTCAAGCTCGGCAAACTCCTCCTCGCTTTCGCCCGGAAAGCCGACGATGAGCGAGGTACGCAGGGCAATATCCGGCATCGCCGTGCGCAGATCAGTGAGGGTGCGCCGCACCATAACCATGTTGGCGGGTCGGCGCATCCGTCGGAGCATCGGCACACTTGCGTGCTGCAACGGCATATCGAGGTAATGCACGACGTTCGGGAGTGAGGCCATAGCCTCGATCAGCTTCGGCGTTACGCGGCCAGGATAGGCGTACATAACCCGCAGCCAGGGCTGCTCCGGAATCGACTCGCTCAGCAGGCGCAGGAGGTCCGCCAGCCCGTCGCGCAGGCCGATATCCTCGCCCCATGCCGTGCTGTCCTGTGCAACCAGCACCAGTTCCTTCGCGCCCTCTTCCACCAGGCGCCGCGCTTCAGCGACGATCTTGCCGGTGCTTGCGCTGGTGAAACGACCTTTGATCGTCGGGATAATGCAGAACGTGCAGGGTGCGTTGCAGCCGTCCGAGATCTTCAGGTAGGCGCTGGTCCGGGCGACCATCGGCGAAGAGGTGATTGGGATATCCCACGGCGCCGCAGTCACGCCGTTGGCCAGAGATGCCACGCGCTCCCAGTCGTCAACTCCAAAAACGTGGTCGACTTCGGGAATCTCTCGCGCGACCTCGTCGCCGTAGAGCTGGGTCATGCAGCCGGCAGCGATCAGTTTCTGGCCCGGCTTCTTGATCGCCGCCAGGCGCAGAATCGTATCGACGGACTCCTCTTTTGAAGCATCAATGAAGCCGCAGGTGTTGACGATCAACAGGTCCGCGTCAGATGGACGCACCGTCGGGGTGTGGTTGCGCGCCAGCAACAGCCTCTCGAACTGGTCTGAGTCAACGGTGTTCTTGGGGCAACCGAGAGTTACGAGATGATACCGCACGTTTGATCCTATCAATTAACGGGGAGGTGTCGTGGCAGAGCGGCCCGGCACGGATGGAGCTCCGCCACCCGGACCCGTGGGAGTGATGCTGCCGGACGGTAAACGCTGGCCACCGGTTCCAGGTGTACCGCCAGCCGCCGGTGTGCCTGTCGCCTGGTTCACGACCAGGGTCACGGCGGAGTTTGTCGTTACGCCTGTGCCAGCAGCAGGGTTCTGACGGGTAACGCTGCCGGGCCGGTCATTCCGGTTGCTGCTGGGGACCGAAATCACCAGCGGAGTGATGCCAACCTGCTGCAGTTGTTGCACTGCCGCTAACGCGTCCTTACCTACCAGGTCCGGCATCGAGCCCGCCTTACGGGGTGGGGGTGTCTGCGTAGGCTTCGGTTGGCCGGCAACCGCTCCGCCCGCGGCAGTCGAGGATGGGACTGGCGAGAGGTTGACTCCTGACACAGTCGCCCCCTTCTTCCCCGCGAGCTTTGCGACACCGAAGCCGGTCAGCGTGATCAGAACCACGAGTACGGCCAGGAGAATAGCCGCGACCGATGCCGGCGTCGGATCGACACGCCCGAGCGTCGGACGGCTGAGCGG
>JBBRGK010000311.1:0-4664 GCA_038240805.1 Dehalococcoidia bacterium
AAACACGACTTCGGCCAGGGGCTTTCGCGGCGCCACGCCCCAACGGCCCTTCGGGTAACCGAGGGGTATCAGGGCGGCGGTTTCCACATCCGCCGGAATGCCGAGCAAGTCACGTGTCTCGTTTTCTTTCGTCCGATGAACGGTTGTGAGCGTGCTGCCAAGCCCGAAAGCGCGGGCGGCGATCATCAAGTTCTGCACAGCGGGGTAGATCGATGAGCCGGTGACAACGTTGGTCGGTCTGCCGCCGGTGCGAATGCAGGCGATGACGATCGCGGGCGCTTCACCGAGGTGGTCGCCCAAATAGAGCGCCGACTTCGCGATCTTCTTGATCGGGTCTGAAACCGCCGGATCCTCCGAGTTCAACTGTGCGTGGTAAGCGCCTCCGGGTTGGAACAATGAGTCGATCACAGGCTTGTAGATGCGGGCGAGACCGGCGCGAAGCTCGGGGTCCTGCACGACCACGAACGACCAGCCCTGCGAGTTGCCGCCGCTGGGAGCGCGGATCGCAGCGTCCATCACCGCTCGCAGCACATCGGGCGGAATCGGGTCCGGCTTCAGCCGGCGCATGGCGCGGGTGGTATAGATCGCTTCGAGCACGTCCATGCCTGCGGCCGGCACGGCAACGTCCTGGCTACTCATCGTCATCAGTTCTGCTCCTTCTCGAAACGCGCAACACTGCGTAGCTGAGCCCGCGTGCAGCCATCGCGCAGACATCCTGAGCGTACGCCGGTTTCGTGGCTGGCGGTCCATACCAACCGGCTGACCCGGCGCCCATCGTAGCACCACGGCTATGCTGCGGTAGCGCTCTTAACGCATCATCCAACAGAGCGTTGTTGCAGCTCCCGCAATAACCGCCGCGTGGCACCGAGCATCGAAACAGAGGCGTCGAGCGTTCGGATTTACTATTCCTTTGCTATCTTCATAGTGTTGAACAGCATAAGATGCAGTCGCTGCGCCTCCTGCCTACGATGATTCGGTCTATTGTGCCCAATCATCGGCCCAACGGGCGGCGATCAGCGCGGCGAAATATGAAGGAGGATCTGCATGAGTCGATGGTTAGCTTTGCCAGTCATCGGAGCAATGGCGGCCTTGCTTGCGGCAACCCCGCTGGGAGGCAGTTTCTCGTCACATAGTCAGGTGGCAAGGGCCGCGCAGGCGTTCAACGTCGTCGTTGGCACCGACGTCGAAGCTGACCTGATTGAAACCAACACGTTCCTGCCGAGGGCGATCACTATTTCGGCAGGCGATACCGTCAACTGGCGTTTTGGCGGCTTCCACACCGTCACGTTCCCGGCCGGCGGACCGCCCCCCGACTTCATTCTGCCCGGCCCCGGCGCCGGCGAATTTCACGTTGGCCCGGGAGGCTTCTCGTTTCCGCCCGGGCCGAATCCGCCGAGCGGGCCATACGACGGCGCCACGCCGGTCAACTCCGGTACGCCCCAGGACGATCCAGCGGATGCCCCGCCGTTTACACTTACGTTCACTACTCCCGGTGTCTATTCGTACCTCTGCGTGGTTCATATCGGTATGACGGGGCTGGTGACGGTGCTACCGAGCGGCGCGACCCTGCCAGAAACCCCGAGCCAGGTGGATGCCCGCGGACTCGATGAATTCCACACCGCCGTTGGTGTCGTAGACGGACTGGCACAGGGAGTAACATCCGCAGCGGCGGCAAATGCGGCTGGAGTCGCGGGCCACTCGATCGCGGCGGGCCTTAACACGCCATTTGGCGCCAGCAAGCTCGCCTTCCTGCCGGATAGCGTTTCCGTACACCGCGGCGACGTGGTGAGCTTCGTCAACGCCGACACCTTCAACATCCATACGGTCACGTTCGTGTCCGGCGGCATGACTCCCGACTTCACCGATGTCGTACCGGGGCCGGGCGGTCCGCCGCAAATCTTCATCAGGGCCAACGTGGCCAGTCCCACGGGCGGAACGTCATATAACGGATCGGGCTTTCTCAACTCCGGGATCATGCTCCCCGGTCAGACGTTCAGCGTGACCATTGATGCAGCACCCGGTACGTACACCTACATTTGCCTCATTCATGGGTCAGAGAGCGGTGGCATGAAGGCGACGATTACCGTCACTCAGTAGCCACGGCGGTCCTCTCAGGATTCGCCCTCACAGCAAAAAGGGAAGGGCCGTGCGATCATTCGCCGGCCCTTTCTTTTTTCATCTATTTGCAACGCACATGGTTGTTGGCCCGAACAAAATCTCATTCCAACCCGCGCCGAACGAGTTGGGACATCAGGACAAGGTTGCACACTCATGCGTAAACCGTTCTTGCTGCTCACTGCCCTGCTGCTACTCTCCTTTGCAGCCATCTCCGACGGCGTCTTGCACCGCCCACCGCCGCATCACGCGTCCGCCGCGCGTCGTCAGGCGCAGGTGCGTGAGTTCACCCTGGTTGCCGCGCCGGTCAAATGGGAGATCGAGCCGGGTCTCGTCGTCGATGGCTGGGGCTATAACGGCCAGGTTCCCGGCCCGACGCTACGTGTCACCGAGGGCGACCTGGTTCGGGTTCACCTGGTCAATCAACTACCCGAAGCCACAACGATTCACTGGCATGGCATCGACGTGCCCACCAACATGGACGGCGTGCCTGGACTCTCGCAGGAGCCGGTCGAGCCAGGGCAGAGCTTTACGTACGAGTTCACTGCCACCAACCCGGGCACCCGCTGGTATCACAGCCACACCGACACGGACGGACAGATACAGCTCGGGCTATTCGGCGCCTTCATCATCGATCCCGTACAACCAGAGCCCGTTCAGTACGACCGGGAGTTCACGTACATACTGAATGAGAAGGCTCTGGACTACACGCCCGCCGTGGCGATGGGCGAAGCGGACATCCTGCATCGTGACGCCGGCAACGGCCGCGGTGGGCAGTTACAGTACGACCTGTTCCTGATGAACGGCCGCGCCGGCACCGCGATCGACCCGTTGTCAATCGCTCCGGGCCAGCGGATTCGCATCCGGCTGATCAATGCAGGCAACCTGGTCCATGCGATGCATCTGCACGGGCAAAGCTTCAAAATCATCGCCACTGATGGCAACCTGGTGCCGGCTGCGGCTCAACTCACCAAAGACACCGTGAACATTGCACCCGGCGAGCGGTTCGACCTGCTGGTGGACGGCACAAACCCCGGTGTCTGGATGTTCCACTGCCACATCAACAACCACGCTGCGAACGGCATGACCACTGCACTAACCTACGACGGCTACGAGCCGGCGGTAGCAGGCGACACTGGCCATAACTCGCACGGCCCGTCCGCGCCGCTGCCGATCGGCGCCAGCGAGGGCGCAGCCGCTCCGTCGCCGGGACATGCCGGCGATCACTCAACCGGCACACCGGCACCGAGTCCAACGGTCGCGCCGGCAGCAAGCTCAACCGCCACTCCTGCTCCAACGACAGGGGTCACTCCCAACCCGACGGGAGGCGTCTCCCCCGGCCCATCAGCCGGGGCGACTCCTGGCTCGACGGCTGCTGGTTCCCCCGCACCGGCATCAAGTGCGACGGCGGCTACCGGCGCGAACGTTTCGCAAATCGTGATGATTGACGACCACTTCACGCCGAGCCGGATCACGGTGGCGGCAGGTACGACAGTGACGTGGACAAACAATGGGAGCAACCTGCATACCACGACGAGCTACGACGGCCTCTGGGACTCCGGCACCCTGCAACACGGTCAAACGTTCAGCTTCAAGTTCGACCAACCCGGAACGTACCGCTTCTTTTGCCGGCAACACCTCCTAACCGGCATGTCAGGTGTGGTCACCGTGACCGGGCCGTAGGGCATCCTGCAGACCAGCGCAATAAGCCCGCGCCACTGGCCGATCCAATCGGGCTCTGTTCAGGCGAGCGACGCGTAGACTGCGTCGACGAGGGCGATGTTGCGCGGATCGCGCCAGGAACGCCCGGCGCGGTTGCAGACAAAGCCGAAGCCGAGACCTGCATCCGGATCAGCGAAGCCGAGCACCGCGCCGTTACCATAGTGTCCGAATGAGCGCCGGCCCGGCCCGAGCGGACGCACGCCCGGGATCGTCTGCTGGAAGCCGAGCCCGAACCGGTTTGGCCGTCCAAGGATCGCATCCTCGCCATCGGCCTGTGTCGTGTTGGCCCGATCGATCGTCTCCGGGGTGAGCAGCGTAGCGCCATCCAGCACGCCGCCGCAGGCGAGCCCGCCGAACAGGCGAGCCAGGGCACGGGCATTGCTGTGCGGGTTGGTCGATGGATACTCCGCCGCCCGCCAGACGCGCGAGTTAACGCCGGCGTCAGGTAACGACGGTGGGTTACGATACGCCAGCACACGCGCAAGCTCGATCCCATCCAGCTCTGCCGGGTCGCGTTCGAGCCAGGGGCGCTCGGACGCCGCGCCGGCCTCACGTTGGAATGGAATCCAGTCAGCCACCCGCGCGTCCTCCTCCGGGCCAAAGCCGATCAGAAAGTCGATCGCCAATGGCTTCGCGATCTCCTCCCGCAGAAAAGCTCCGATGCTCCTTCCATCGACGCGGCGCAGCACCTCGCCGGCAAGGAAGCCAAACGTATTTGTGTGATAGCCAAACCGCGTCCCCGGCTTCCACCACGGCGCCTGCTCAGCCAGGGCATCCGTCATCGTCTCCCAGCTCAGCAGGTTCGCACCGGGCGGCAGTTGCCTGCG
>JBBRGK010000312.1:0-4654 GCA_038240805.1 Dehalococcoidia bacterium
TCTGCCCGGGCTTGGGAGCGTGCTTGTCTCACCGACAGATGTGGAACTAGCGTCGAACACTGTCGTCCAGCCGGACGTTCTGGTTGTGCTAAAGAATCGCTGCCAGATCCTGATCCCCTCCCGGATCATCGGGGCACCTGATCTCGTGGTCGAGATGAGTTCGCCGAGCACGGCCACCTATGATCGCCACACCAAGATGGACGCCTATGCCAGGACGGGCGTAATGGAGTACTGGATTGTCGACCCCGTCGCTGAGACGGTTGAGTTGTTCTGTCTGGACGGGGCAAGGTACCAATCGGCCGGCGTAACCCAGGGAGCTGCGCTGCTACCGTCGCTCGTCGTTCCGGACTTGCCGGTCCGCGTCGAGCAGTTCTTCGCGTGATCGCACCCTCCACGCCACAACTGCGCGGGCGCTATGCAGCAGCGGTCAAACATGCCACTCTCCACGGTGGAGATCGTGGGTTCGAGTCCCATCTAGATCACGTCTGCCACCTTTCCAACAGGAGTGTGACGGTTAACGCTGCGCCCCGCCGAGCGACTGTGGCGCGTCGGCACGTGCTTGAAACAACGGCTCCAGCTCCCGTCGCGGGTTGACGCAAGCTACCTGCGCTCCGCCTACCCACACCGTGCCGTAGACGATCGACACCAGCGTGTTGGCTCGGCGGCATCCGCGTCCTCCATCATGTGGCAGTGCCGGCGGATCGGCTCGTACTCTACCGGATACCGCCCAGGGCTTGGCTCCGACCTGTGGCCCAGCAACTCCCGCCGGACTACATCAATGTCTCCGAGCCCTCATCAACCAACCCCACGCCAAACATGCCCCAAAGGCGGCCACCGCCGCGGCCTGGCCGGCGATCGTGAGCGGGCTCCCATCACTCGCTGACGGCGGTTCACGCGATGGCGCAGCGACCCGGAGTGGGTTAGACTCAGCCGCATGACCGTACTGGACTGGCTGCTCGATTCGGACCCCGCCATCCGCTGGCAGGTGTTGCGCGATGTTGTACATGCGCCGGCTGAGGTTGTCGCGGCGGAGCGGGCGCGTGTGGCCACCGAGGGCTGGGGTGCCAGACTATTGGCGTTGCAGGGCGAAGACGGCCAGTGGGCGGGAGGCGCGTGCTTCCCGGCGCGGAGCTTCAACTGGCGCGACGAGAACCAGGGCCAGCCCTGGACCGCGACGCTGCCAACACTCCAGCTGCTGCTTGATTTCGGGGTCGACCCGTGCTCTGACCGGGTGCTCCGGGCGGTAGCGCTGGTCAGAGACCACACCCGATGGGAGCACGCCGGGCAGCGGTTCTTCAGCGGCGAGGTCGAGCCGTGCATCAATGGCAGGACCGTGACCCTGGGCATCTACTTTGATCAAGATGTGGACGACGTGGTCGCTCGCCTGCTGGGTGAGCAGCTCGAGGACGGCGGGTGGAACTGCGAGGTGGAGAACGGTTCCGTCCGCTCGTCGTTCGCGACCACGCTTAACGTCCTGGAAGGACTGTTGGCACACGAGGGCGCCACCGGCGGCTCTGCGGAATCCATCGCGGCTCGGCGCCGGGGAGAGGAGTACCTCCTCGAACGAAAGCTGTTCCGACGTAAGAGCACCGGCGAAGTCGTCAACCCGGCCTGGCTGCAATTCTCGATTCCGACCCACTGGCACTACGACGTGCTGCGTGCCCTCGAATACTTCCGCTCGGTCGGGGATGTGCCGGACTCGCGGATGGATGAAGCGATCGACGTGCTCCGCTCCAGGCAACAGCCCGATGGCACCTGGCTGCTGGAGAACACACATCCCGGCAAGGTCCACTTTGCGCTCGAGGACGGCGACGATCGGCCCAGCCGGTGGAACACGTTGCGGGCGCTGCGTGTACTCAGCTGGTACGAGCAGTCCGCTCCCTGAGCCGCGGTCCCGCTTCGCGCCCAATAGCCCTCTGGTTGTTCAAAGGCATCGACCACGAGGCCCTCGGTTCCGGCAGCCAGCGTGCGACGGCGGTCCGTCCACACCTCTTCCAAGACACTGGGCGTGCTCATCCTTCGGGCATTCAAGGCGTACCTCGGTTGCCCGGCAGGCGCGCCGAGCACACGTGGCGTTGCGGTGTCCGGACGCGCGTTAAGACGCAGCGGCGTTGCTAGGCTGGTGGTCAGGCCGGGTCGCTCCACAACCCGGGCGCCAGGCTCGCCGGCGCAACCGCCTTCACCGAAAGTGAGGCCGAGCTTCACCCATCCGCCAGGACGGTCCCCATCATGCCCCTGTCCTCGTGCAGGGCGATATGGCAGTGGTAGACCCACTTGCCGGGGTAGTCGAGGTAGCGGGTCCGGATCGTGATCTCGCCAAACGGTGGTACTCCGGTGGTGTCCTCGTAGGAGCGCGCCCGTACGGGACTGCCGTTGACTGCGATCACCTGGTACGGATTGATATGGATATGGAATGGATGCCAGACCGTGCTGGCATTGCGGATCACCCACTCCTCGGTCGTATTCAGGCGGACGCGTGTGTCGATGCGATCGGCATCGAACAGCTGGCCGCTGATCGGAAACGAAGAGATACCCGGGCCGATTGGCGACTGCACCTGGAACGTGATCTGGCGGCGCCGATCCACAGGCAACCTGCTGAGGTCAGCAAACGGCAGTAATCGTGCCGGCAGCGGCTGTGGAGTCACCGGATCGCCATCCGAGACGAGCGTCGCCAGCACCGTTTCTGGCATCGTCGTGAAGCCGGTCGCGATCGGCAGCGTCCGCAGAGTGTAGCTGCCCGGGGCGCCGCCCTGCACCAGCACCTCGATCCGCTCGGCAGGCTGGAGCTCGATCGCCTCGCGTGTCCAGACCGAATCGAAGGGGTTGCCGTCCTTGGCGATCTGCTGCAGCAGGTGCCCGTCGAGCTGGAGACGGAAAGTCGTGGAGGGCGACGCATTGCCGATCCGCCAGCGCTGGGTCTCGCCTGGAGCGATCGTCATCGTCGGATTCTGCGGGCCGTTGACCAGGCGCAGGTAGTCCGACTGCCTGGCGCTGGGATCCTCCTGCGGCAGCACGGTCCCATCAGCGGCGAACGCGGTCGTCTGCAGCATGAGCAGGCGCTCGCGCAGACCGGCGATGCCAGGCAGCCGGTCGAAATCCCCTTCGACGATGATTGCGCCCGCCATGCCGGCGAAGAGCTGGGTGTGGACGCTGCCATGCATGTGCGGGTGATACCAATACAGACCCGCCGGGTGATCGGCCGGAATCTGGTACTCGTATTGGAAGCTCTCGCCGGGGTTGACGGTCAGAAAGACATTGTCAGAGTTCCCAGACGGCGAGACGTGGAGCCCGTGGACATGGAGGTTGGTTGCGCACCCCATCTCCGCCATCGCGCCGGGCTGCTCCTCAGCGCCTGGCAATGGACAGAGGAAGGCTACGGTCGCGGGCAGCGAATTAACGAGGTTGACCCGCAGCCGGTCGCCGGGCCGGACCCGCAGCGTTGGCCCGGGCAGCGAGTCTTCGTACAGCGCCATCGTCGCGGCCTGCCCGGCGACGTTCAGCTGCCGCACGCTCGCCTCCAGCGTCGTGTCGAGCAGGCCGTCACGGCTGGAGCGCACCGCCGGCTCGATGAGCGACTCGGCCGCCGCGGCGCGCCGCACGAAGCCGCGTGGCAGGATAAACCCGCCGCCCACGACACCGAAGGTGACCGCACCCGCAGCGAACCGCAAGAGCGCACGGCGGCCGACAGGCCGTCGCGCCAGCGTGTCACGTTCGCGCTGCTGGCTGCCGAAGCGACGATCTGGCTGACGATGCATTTTTGGTTTTCTTCCAGTTTCTCCCGCGGCGCAGCGGGTATGTGGCTCGGTGGAGGAGGCGACCCCGGTCAGCGGACGATGGGACGCGGACTGACCACGAGCAGACCGGTCATGCCCTGGTGAATGGCGCAGGCGTAGACATACGTTCCCGGATTCGGAAACGTAACGCTGTAGCTGCTGCTGAAGGGCATCCCATCGCCGATCGGGCTGTCGAGAAAGGTCTGCGGGAGCAGGATGCCCGAGGTTCGGGCTCCGCTCGTATAGGCAGTGCCTGACGGCGCCGACGGCCGACTGAACGGTGTCAGCTGGTTCGCCTGGTGGCCGGGGCAGGT
This sequence comes from Dehalococcoidia bacterium, assembly GCA_038240805.1. Classification (GTDB taxonomy): domain Bacteria; phylum Chloroflexota; class Dehalococcoidia; order CAUJGQ01; family CAUJGQ01; genus JBBRGK01. The sequence goes on from JBBRGK010000312.1 coordinate 4,088, forward strand.
ATTCCAGATGTCAGGCGGAAAGCTTCCCGGTGCTGGCAGCTGCGGCGCGGCATTGGTGGTGCAGAACGGCTGATAGGGATTCTGGACGGGCAGCGCCGCCGTCAGCGAGCTCGCGAATCCGCTCACCGTGTGCGCCACGACCGCCGGACTCCGGTTAACCCAGGTCACCGTGTCGCCGGCAATGATGAAGATCTGAGCTGGTCCGAAGGAGTTGATCGAGAGCCGTGCATCGGGCTGCCCGCCGCCGGCCATCACCGTCCAGGTGTGGCTGCCGTCCGGATTCGAGGCCTCACCCGGTGCGATCAGGTCGTGCTCCAGCTGCGTCAGGCGCAGCAGATCGGCCTGGTATTGCCGTGCCGCATCGGCCTGCACGACAGAATCACCAGGTACGGGCTGGTCGACGGGCACAATATCGATCCGTCCACCCATCGAGGGACCATCGACGACGCTCAACATGTAAATCGGGCCGGGACGGAGGGTCGAAGCGAGATTGACCGTAAAGGAAGTATTTCCCTGCCCGCCTGAGGCAGGCGGGTTGACCATGACACCGGAATTCACGCCAAACTC